>CAYUNA010000155.1:0-8548 GCA_964445895.1 uncultured Saprospiraceae bacterium
ATTCCACGAATAAATATGTCCGAGTACTTACATGCTCTTACTTTATTAAAGTAACATCTCCTTGAAATAACTTCGTTGTACCATCTACAAACACAACTTCTGCGAACCAGACGAAGACTTGCGAATCCAATGGTCTATTGCGTTGAGTACCATCCCATCCTGATGAAACATCATTTGGTGCCAAATCGACAACTGAATAAATTTCTTCCCCCCAACGATTAAATACCGTGAAATTCGAAATACTTAAGATAACTTTTTCGTCACCAAAGACTGTTAAGAAGTCATTTGCACCATCGCCATTTGGAGAGAATACATTTGGTACGTAAACCTCTAAGTCCTTCCCTACAAAAACGGTGATTTGGTCGGTATCAGAACATCCATCTTGTTCTACATAGACACTATAGGTTTGTTGTGATGCTGGAGAGACGGTATTGGTTTCACAAGTATCACATCCAACTGCTAATGGCGGTGTCCATAACACGCTATCCAATTGGTCAAATGAAAAGCCGACATTTGCTGTTAAAACTAATTCGTCTCCTAAGTTGATGGTGATATCATCATCGTCCTCTTCTTCATCAATCGTTCCGGTAATGACAACATTTAATTCATCAGGCTGCTGGATGGTGACGTCAAGCTCTGCTTCGCAACCATTGGCATCCTGAACAACAATGGAATACATTCCTGCTGATAAATTAGTAAATGTGGTATTGCTACCAAAAGGTTCATCATTAAAGGAAATCTGATACGGTGGCGTCCCATTGATAATACTGTCAACCGTGATAAATCCATTGCTATCTCCAAAGCAATCAGCTCCCGAGAAAGTCGGTACAAAAGTAGGAATAGAAGCCTCCAGGTCAACGACAACTACATCTGTTCCTGTACATCCATCAGGAGTGGTCACCGTTAAAGTGTATGTGCCAGGAACACCAGTTGTGGTAAGTGCTGCAGTTGGGTTATCTACTGGTCCATCCCACATATAAGTTGCGCCGGCAGTGGTGTTAGCGCCTCCTAATTCGACGGATTCATCTGCACAAGTTAACGTCTGGTCAACACCCGCATCAGCAGTTGGAGGAGGGGTGATTTCGATTGTTAAAGTAGCTACATCCTCAGGACAAGGTGCGCCACCTGCAACGGTGTATGTGTAATCGTAAGTTCCCATGGTCAAACCAGCGATGTTAACCATACCGTCTGCAATTGTGTTGCCAGCCGGGTCTGCAAAAGTACCGCCTAAGTCTGCATTAGTATCTACAAGAGATGCTAAATCTACCGTTTCGTTAGTGCCTTCACAAAAAGCAATACTGGCGTTTTGTCCAGCATCTAATCCTTCATTAAGTGTCAGGGTAATTGATTCGGTTGAGGTAGCAGAACAACCCGTTGCCAAATCCGTAATCGAAACGATGGTGTACGTTACAGTTTCTTCCAGAAGTGGGTTTTCAGAACCGCCATTTTGTACATTATCCCAGGTGAATTCATCTGTACCATCTGTATAGACAATATCAAATGTGCTACCTGCAGGAGTGATGGTAAAACCAATATTCACCATGGCATTTCCGAAGGCATTAAGACAATAACTTTCATCATCACTTAATGTTAGCGTTGGCGTTTGACCCCAGGTCACTGGAATTTGAACGATACCAAAACAAGGTTCATCTTCATCTACATTGCCCGTACCATCGTCATTTCCAATAATGGCTGCGATGAAATAAGTTGTACCAAAAGTCATCGTTGCCGGGTCAAAATCAAAAGTTGGCGTCGCACTTGTCGCTACAATGTCGCCAAATGGAGCTGCTGAACCGTCATGAATAATATATTGTAAAATATCATCAGGGTCGAGCATGAAATTTTCGTGCGTAATCGTTGCTTGGTCGCCTTCACAAAGATTTAATTCTGTTTCTACAATTGTTCCGACTTCCGTTTCACAATCACAAGCAAATGCACCTGATACTTCAAAAGGTCCACAACCATTCGCATCATCAATAAAGAAGCTATAATTGCTACCTGTCGGCAATGGATTACTGGTAAAAATACCCATCGCATCAATCATTCCAGATCCTGCTGGCATGACAACATAAGAAGCATCGTCTCCACCTAAAATTGGGAAACTAACGATAAATTCAGTATTCGTTAAATTACACGTTGCTGTAACTGAACCAACAGTTGGTGCATTATTGACCATCACGTTTGATGCACCGAGTAGCGTAGCTTCACAGCCATTTGCGTCGGTAGCGCTAACTAAATTATAAACGGTACTAACCGTTGGTGAAATGAAGAAATCGAAGGAATTAGACATAATGCCCGTTTCCGTGAATTGCTCCATCGTATTGTTATTTTGATAAACCAAATCAAATGGTGCTGTTCCGGTGAAAACAACATTGACTTCTAAACTATCTCCAGTACAAATTGATCCATCAACTGATAATTCTGCGGTTGGTGTTTCAAAGAAAAGAATGTCCACACACACCGTTCCGATACTGTAACAAGGATCATTGGCAGAAGCAATTCCACTGCCATTATCATCACCTGCTACAGCACAAATTTGATAGATTTGCCCATAGGTCATGTTGTTTTGATTAAAACTAAAAGAAGGCGTTGTATTGGTATTCAAAGTCATTGCACCATCTAATAAAACATACGACACAACATCATTGGCATCCAGTGTTTCACCACCATCATATACGCCATCAATAGGCCCATCGCCACAAGTCATCAACGGATCAGTCGTTGGCATCATCATACCTGCCTGAGTATCACAACTACACGTTACCGATGCTTGAGTTGCGACTACTGGACCACAACCATTGGCATCATCAACTGAGAAATTGAAACCGTCTCCACAGGCAATTTCATTACTTGTAAAAATATATGGAGGACCTGCGCTGATTGTTCCATTTGCTGGCATGACTGCGTAGGTTGCTGGGTCACCACCCGTTATTTCAAAAGAAACTGTATAGCCAGTATTGGTTGCATTAAATGTAAAGGTCGGAACCGTTAGAGTCGGTGCGTCATTTACTGTAATAGTTGCAGAACCTGTCGCCATACCTGGACAACCACTGTCATCAGAAACCGCTGCTAAAGTATAAACAGTTGTTGCCGTTGGAGAAACCATTACAGTAAATGGATTGGTGTTAATATCCATATAATCAGTTGAACCACCCATATCATCATCAATAGTCACTGTCCAAGGTGCATCGCCTGATAAAGCGACACTCAACGTTGCAGCATCGCCGTTACAAATACTTGCATCTGCAGTCAAATCACCCGTAGGAAGCTCGAAGAATACTACTGGTGTTCCTGCTGCTACATCTAAACATGGGTCAGTGTCATCTACATTTCCTGCACCATCGTCATTTCCGACAATTGCTGAAATATAGTAAACGGTTCCGTAGTTTGTACCGCCTCCAAAGCTAAAAGTAGCATCGGTCGTATTCGTTTGTAAAACCATTCCTAAAGTGGTAGAACTTCCGGTATGCAAAACAAAATTTAACACATCATCACCATCAAAATTTTGATTGGTCATATCGTAAATAGCGGTTACCGGGCCATCTCCACAGACCGTCAAAGTATCCGTATTCATTACGCCCACTTCAGTATTACAATCACAAATAACGGTAGGGGCACTTACGGTAGCAGGGCTACAATTATTAACGTCATCTACCACAAATGAGTAACCCATGCCCGTTGGAATTTCATTGCTGGTAAAAATATACGGAGGTCCTGCCGAGATTCCCGTCGTAGCACCGTCCACGGTATAAGAACCAGCGTCTCCGCCAGTTATTTCAAAAGTAACGGTGAAAGCCGTTCCGTTGGCGTTACAAGTTTCATCAACATTAATAACTTCCACGGCAGTATTTACGGTAATATCCGCCATCCCAGAAGCCATTCCATCACAAGTAATCGCAGGATAAACCGATGCTACACCAGTCAAAGTTACAGTCGTATTCATCATTGCCATAATACCCAGGTCAAATGGATTTGCGTTGATACCATTGACTGTTTCTATGCCATTGCCCGCGTCATATTCTAAATTCCAGGGGCCTGTACCTGTGAAAGTTACTTGTAAATTAGCAGTTTCTCCGGTACAAATCGATACACCTGCACCCAAAGTTGCCGTTGGTAATTCTAAGAAAACAACTGGTGTACCTTGAGCTACTGCGGTACAGCCATCCCCTAAATCAACACCACCCATGCCATTATCATTTCCATTCACTGCACTAATATAGTAAGTCGTTCCGTAAGTCATCCCCGCCATAAAACTAAAGGTTGGTTCGGTCGGATTGGTCATCACTTCATCTACGATAGAAACGCCACTACCTTCATGAAGGTAATAAACCAAAATATCGTTGCCATCAGAAGCTTCATTCGTATTGTCATAAACGGCAGTGACCGGGCCATCTCCACAAATATTCATGACCATTTGATCCATTGTTCCTACTTCTGTATCACATGCACAGATAACTGATGCTTGAGAGACACTGGCTGGATTACAATTATTCGCGTCATCAACGGTGAAGTCATACCCCATACCACTAGTAATTTCATTACTTGTAAAGATATAAGGAGGTCCTGCAGATATTCCCATATTTGAACCATTCACGGTATAACTCGCAGGGTCTCCACCAGTTATTTCAAAAGTCACCGTAAATGCGTCGTTAGCAGCATTACACGGCGTCATAATATTAGAAACAATTGGCGCATCATTTACCTCTACCGTAATAACTGTTCCGTCACCTGTATTGGTACATCCATTGCCATCTGTCACACTTGTAATTTCAATATTTCCAGCTTGTGCTTCGGGAATTGATAACGTTTCTGTGTTACTCATTAGACCTGTCAACGGTGCGGCTGGTGTACTATTTACAGTATAATTAACTGTCCAGGGTGCAGTTCCCGTTAAAGTAATGGTCAAATCAGCTGCGTTCCCACTTCCCTGACAAATAGAAGCATTGCCACTTAAAACTGCTGTCGGCTGCGGATTTTCAGTCACTGTCGCAGAGCCTGAAACTGTACCTGCACAAACCGTTTGATCACTTACTGAAACCGGGGTATAATTGCCAGCTGTATTCACCGTCAAGGTAAATACCGCGTCATTGGACATCACTGTTACATCCATAGTTCCATCATTGTAAACAAATGTCCACGGTCCAGTACCTGTAAAGTTAACGGTTAAATCTACCTCGTCCATACTGTTGGCACACACAGCCCCCATTCCTGATAAAGTAGCCGTTGGTGCTGGGTCAATTGTTACGTTAAAGCAAAGCGGTTGACTACTACCACAATCATTATTGGCAGTTACACAAATTTGTCCTCCATTAGAACTCGCCCAATCAATCATTTGACAGGCAGCTGCATTATTAAAATCTCCGATTGGTGTTGTCCAAGTATAATCAATAGCATCTGCATCCGCATTGACACAATATTCTTCATTAGCAGAACCACAAACATTTTGGTTACCACTAGCTAAGGTTGGCGTTGCAGGTACTCCAACAACCGTAACTGTTTCACAAAAAGGATTACTATCACCACAAGTATTGGTACAAGTCACACAAATTTCTACCATCCCCGCTGAACTGAAATCAATGTCTATAGCACTACCTGAACCATTAATCACAGCACCAGGTGCTGTCCAAGTATAAGTCGCATCAGGGTCAGCATTGCTAATTGAATAGGCGTAATTTTGATTTGCACATGGCAGCAGTTCCCCTGTAAAAGTTGGGTCAATTGGTCCTGCACTAATATCAACAGTAATACATACTTGAGGGCCAGCGCCACAATCACTTTCTGGAGTTGCACAGATATCTCCTCCTAAAGACCCCGTCCAATCTACTTCAAATGTATTATCATCTATCATATTAATAGATGCATCATTGGGTATCGAAATGGTGTACCCTGTAGGCGCAGGGCCTGAAAAATTATTAACTGTATAAGTAACGATATCTCCTTCACAAACAGGACCTGGAGGTGCGGTAATTGTCGGGGCTTCAGGCGTTTGGATATTTTCCGTGACATCTACACAGACCATATCTGTACATTCAACATCATCCCGCTCATGAGTCAGAGTTAAACAATACTGTCCTGCCATATCGACACAAGCCGTTATTTCATCCGTTGGTCCACAAAAACTAGGACCTGACCATTCATAAGATGTTGTTCCATCAGACGGACCAGAATTGGAATTACTACCATCTAAGGTTACCATTCCAGTTCCTCCACTACAGCCAATTTCGTCAGGCGGGTTGATGCTTGCCATTGGATTTAAAACAGCTAAATCCAAGAAAATAATACTATCACAACCTTGATAGCTGGTACAAGTAACCGTGATAAAATCTGTCTCTGTAAATTCTTGGCCACATACATCAATTGAAAATGGGGCACACGCCGTAGTATTGGGTAAATCAGTTGGATTGATAAAAATAAAATTCACATTACAGCCAATAACACTATCACAACCCAGGTAAGATTGTAAAACAACTTCCTGAAAACCTGGAGGTGGGCTGCTGATTAGCTGTCCACCACATACTACATCTTCACCTGGGCAAATTTCGATTTCGTCTATTGGTGGATTCACTACTCCTTCAACTTGAATAGTTACGCAAGTTTGAGGGCTATTCGAACACGCATTAGTTGCCTCTACACATATTTCAACAGAGCCATTCGTATCAAATGTTACATCAAACATATTTGGATTATCAAAATCCTGCGTACCAAATGCTGACCCTATAATTGTCCACTCATAACTTAACGCTCCGTCTACTTCTGGTACGGTATAAGTGACCGTATTGGAGCCATTTTCTGGAAAACATACTTTATCGTCTGGAGTAATTGGGTCAGGAGCTGGTAATGGAGGAGCTGCACCACCGCCCATAGGATTGGTAACATCTATTGTAAAATCACAGTCGTCACCTGCAAAACCATCAATCATTAAATAATAAATGCCACCCGGAGTCATTCCTGTCGCATTAATTGTAAATGAACCCGGTGTTCCACCCAAATTACAATTTGAGAAAGATGTCCATGTTGTTCCACAATTGGTATTTTCATAAACTTCCGCCTGCAACCCTCCATCTGCTGGAAAATTGCTACAATTAAAAGCATCAATAACGAAACTTACATTTGCTTGAGGAGCAATAAATGGGAAAAATTGGCTATTTTCTATTGACCCACAAAAAATATCTGGTGCAGTAGTTCCATTAAATCCTGCTGACGTACCTGAATACCCATTTAACTCTGACAAGTCACAAATAATACAACCATCTCCAGGGGCATTACCTGGCATTGGACCATTTGTACAATCAGAAGTTGGACATTGCGCCATGGCAAAATTAGCCATTAGCAAAAAAGCAGCAAAAAACGTAAATGTAAATTTATTCATAATAATCTATTAAAAATCTCTTTTACAACTATTAGACTTTTTTGTAAAAAAGTAATACATATATGACAAATACCTCTTTTCATATACGTATTCCTTTACAAAAAAGTCTATTGAAATTATTTTAGGAATTCGTAAAAAATCAATCCCAAGGAATACAAACAATAGACCTTCTCAAAAACCTACATTTATCGAATTTTTATTCCTAAGGAACGGAGGTTTTTACAAAAATAGGAACATTGCATTATTGGCTCAAATCATGGGATGAAATGAAATATTTTCCAAAATAACTAACCTTATTTATATTTTTAGTATTTATTTTTCTATCGGCGTATTTGTATTTCTATAAAAGTTGTGTAAATATAAAAATCTATTTCTATAATAAAAATTTATTTAAAAGGGCTCTGGTTAAAATTAGAATTAAACCCTGCCAGGTGAATGCTAAGGAACGGGAACAAAATATGCCATTCTGATAAAATTCTAACTTTTCTTATTACACAATATTATAACAAATAACCTATGAAATTTTTATTCCAAAAATGACTTTGCTCAAGTTTAAAAAAAATAAGGAGCAGTTTTGTCTTATGGCTTTCAGAATTAACTTGACTTTAGACTGTGAAGCAAGGTTATTTTTGAAATATCGGGAGGGAGAAAATTGCAAATTTTCGACCTCCAATAAAATGTAGTGGGGATTGTGTAAACAAGGTCGAAAAACGAATAGGTAGCAGATACCCGAGTATTTACTAAAAACTGTTTTTCAACAACTTGTACATTAAATTATTTATAAAACAAAGGTATCCGCTACCTTTTTACACAACCCGTGTGGGGTTCTTGAGGGATAAAAAGCGTTTTTGCAAACGCTTTTTATCCCTCAAACTCCCTTTGGGAACGCGAATTAAATAAACTTCGGTTCTTGAACCAGCAGATTTTGGTTTCATTTTGTGCTTTGAAAGTCCGATTTATGTTGATATAATGAGGATTTTCAAAGTGCAAAATGAGCGCAAAAGATGCCTTCAAGAATCGAAGGTTATTTAGTTCGCGTTCCTGAGTAGTAAGTCAAGCTAATTATGATAAGTTGACTTACTACTGAGGAAAATTTAAATAATTTTTTGTTACACTGTACTAATAAGGGCTTTCTCATAAAAACTAAAAGGCGCAGAGCGACTAAACTATTGGTAGAAA
>CAYUNA010000156.1:0-1616 GCA_964445895.1 uncultured Saprospiraceae bacterium
ATAAAAAGCGTTTTTGCAAACGCTTTTTATCCCTCAAACTCCCTTTAAGAAAATTAAAACAAACTTTTGTTACAAGGGATTAAGTGCTTGAATATTTAGACGACTTCTTTTAAAATCTTCAATTTATTTAATCGCACTAAACAGAAATTCTAATGAAAGAAATTCTCCTCATCCTAATGGCAATTTTCTACCTCTCCACGGGCTACATGCACTTCAAAAGACCCTGGTTTTTCTACAAAATCACGCCAAAACCATTGAAAAAATGGCAAAAACCGATTAACATCATTGTTGGTATTGCGGAGATTTTAGGCGGGATAGGTTTATTGATTCCAGCGACTCAATCGGTAGCAGCTTGGGGTATAATTTTACTGTTGATTGCTGTTTTTCCAGCCAATATTTACATGTTGACGAATAAGGAAGCTAGTTTTGGAATGCAGCCTTGGAAGTTGTGGCTACGGTTGCCTGTTCAATTTTTATTAATAGCCTGGGCGTATTGGTATGTTTAAAAATAGCCCACGGAAACTTTAATGAGCAATTGGAAAAACGTCATTAGCGAGTCCCATACATTTTGCAAATTGTGCTAAATCAACCCCCGTTTCTATTTTTTCTTTGGCAAAATAATAGACCATATTTTCTGTCGGCATATTTCCAGTCAAATCATCTTTTGCCATCGGACAACCACCAAAGCCTTTAATTGCTCCGTCATATCTACGGCAACCACTTTGGTACGCAGCAACGATTTTTTCCTGCCAGTTGTGTGGTTGTGTATGCAAATGTGCGCCAATTTCTACGCCTTTTGCTTCGTAATGTGGTATCAAATTAGAAAATAAATAAGAAATGCTATCTGGATTTGATACGCCAATGGTATCAGATAATTGCAAAATTTTGATGCCCATATCTACTAAAACATCCGCCCATTTTTGGACAATTTCTACATTCCAAGGGTCGCCATACGGGTTTCCAAACCCCATTGAAATATACACCAGCATTGTTTTGTTATGTTTCAAACAAAGGTTCTGAATTTGTTCTACCCGTTCGAGAGACTCTTCGATGGTGGCGTGTGTGTTTCGTAATTGAAAGGTTTCTGAAATGGAAAATGGATAGCCCAAAACGTCAATTTCTTCAAATTGCACCGCATCATCTGCCCCGCGTTTATTGGCAACAATAGCCAGCAAATCAGTATCTGTATTGCTCAAATCCAACTGTTTCAAAACAGCCGCAGTATCGCGCATTTGCGGGATGGCTTTGGGCGACACAAAGCTCCCAAAGTCAAGCGTATCAAAGCCACATTGCAACAATTCATTGATGTAAGCTGCTTTCGTCTCGGTCGGAATGAACTCTTTGAGTCCCTGCATGGCATCGCGTGGACATTCGATAATTTTCATAACTTGTGGTGGATTTATTGCTTTACCGTTACTACGAGGCACTTAAGTGGCAAAGGTAGGGATTCTTTTTTTAACAAATTTGGGAATTTCTTTGTTCAAGTTTAGTCGTTAATTACTAAAAAAAATTTACCACGTATTAATTCTACTTTGGCACTTTAGAATTTGGTTTGGTTCCTTAGCTATCTTCTGTCCGCACGCACCGCTAATTTCTTTTTTTTAAGGGAGCAAAAA
>CAYUNA010000156.1:1716-8510 GCA_964445895.1 uncultured Saprospiraceae bacterium
AAAATTTGCATTCACCACCAAATCACTTCTTCGGATGCGCCATATCCACTTCTCCAACTCTTGCCACTCGAAACTCTACCCGCCGATTCATAAAACTATCACCCGTTGTGGAAGGCACTAATTTTTCATCTTCCCCCGAATATTGTAGAATCAATTGTTCCCGTGGAATTCCATGTGCGCCCACCAAAAATTCAATAACGGCTTTGGACCGATTATAAGAAAGAACTGCATTGTAAAAATCCGAAGCCGTTTTATCGGTATACCCCAAAACGACAAATTTCAACTCAGGATTGGCAATGACCACTTTCGCAACGTTTGCTAAGTTGCCATAATCAGCATAACGAATTTGATAATTATCTATATCAAAATGTACCATTGGTAAAATCCAGTTGATAAGTTCCGTTTTTGAATCAAAGCCTTCGTCTGGGGCATCTGTCTGCATTTTCAAAGCTTCTTCAAGCATATTTTGCACATCTTCCTCCGTCGTAAATTTTAATTTAGGGTCATTATTTCGACCAAATTCATCCACCGAATATCCTGGAATCGAATATGGTTCTTTATCTAAATAATCTGCCAACCCATCGCCGTCACTATCCAAAGTGCGTCCTTTCGTATCGACTGGAGCATTTAGAGGAGTGTCCAATTCTTCATCGACCATATCTAATACACCGTCTTTATCTTTATCTGTTGGATCAAATTGTGGGCGGTCTTTCAGTACTTGAATATCCCGCATCACTGCATCCATCGGATTTACCCAATAGAGCGGTTCGAGAATTTTATCGCCGTTGCCGATATTAAAATTCAAGCGAATATTCGTATAATTGATTACATCCCGCACTTGTCTGTCAACGCCATCAATTAAGTCAGATTTTTCACCAATCGGTACAACTATATTGGTTTCAATTCCAATATTTAAACGTTCATTGATTCTGTAAGCAATCCCAATCCCTGACTCAATTTGCATCATAATTGACCAATCTTGTTCTGCAATTAATGAATTTGAACGCGGTAAAGCATCCACTCGAAATCTCGTCAAACCACCACCTGCAAACATATACGGATTAAACTTTCGCACCGTCTCTCCATCCCATTTTAGGTTATTAATTGATACGACCAATTGTGCTGCACCTGACTGAAAATCAGTAAGATATGCACCGTTTGTTCTATCTTCTCCTTTGGATTGCCCAATTCGACCGTCCAGTCGAATAGAAAAAACATAGTCAATAGCTCGACGGATATGAATCCCTGCGGCCCAGGTTGGTTGCACTTTGACATCACCATAAGTAGCTAATAGACCAGCGTGTAGCCCCAATTCAATTTGATGCTTTGGAGCGGGCGCATTATAGTTGGTATTTAACTCAATTGGAGAATTTTGTTCAATATCCGAGTCCGTCATTTTTTGAGCAAATGAAGAAAATGAAAAAAACAAAATAATCAAGGATGTCAATTTCATGGAAAAATATATTTCAGTATTTTTTATTTTAAATGAAAAGAATTTAATAAGTTGAGCCATAGTACGCAGCGATTTTTTCTTCTAAAGAATGCAAAAAATCATTGCATAGTCTTTCCTCTTTTAATTCTTTAGAGGAAAAAAAGACAAGTATAATGACTTAGGAACGCGAAGTAAAAAACTTATTGACTCATATTACGCACTTTGTATATTTCGTGGCGAAAATCGTTAGCTCATTATCTAATATCTGAACCGCCACGTTGGGTTTTTCAAGGGAGAAGCCATTTTGAAAAAATTGCTTCTCCCTTCAGAAACTCGCAGGCGCATAACCAAATATTAGCTAAAGTAAATTACTTTTTGCGCCGCATTTAAATTTCATTTAGAATATAGCAGGTGCGTAACATCAGTTGTTGAATCCTTTTCACTTATCGTTAGTGCTTTACGGCAATACCGTTGAATTAAGGAATTTTGATGGCACGGGTAGCGGATACCTTTAGGGTATCTGCTACCTATTTGCTGCGTTTTAGGTAGCAGATACCTTGAAGGTATCCGCTACCCGCGCTTAATTCAACGGCATTGTGCTTTACGGGTTCACACGAATAGCGAGTAACGATTCACGAATAACGACTCTATGAAAAAGGTGATTTTTATTACAGGATTTGTCTTAACATTTCTGGCTTGTGACCACAAAGATAATCTAAAACTTTTTAATGCCCTACCCTCGTCTCAAACAGGCATCAGGTTTACCAATCAACTCACCGAAACCGAGGATTGGAACATTATCGAATACCTCTACTTTTACAACGGTGGTGGCGTTGCGATTGGCGATATCAATAACGATGGATTACCAGATTTGGCATTCACAGCCAATCAGCAACCCAATAAGTTATACGTTAATCAAAACGATTTTGGATTTCAAGATGTGACTGAAAAAGCCAATTTTATTGGAAATATCAGTAAAAATACTTGGAAAACAGGGATTTCAATGGCTGATGTTAATGCAGATGGCTGGCTGGACATCTACGTTTGTCACGTTGGAAAATATAAGCAAATAAAGGGCCGAAATGAATTATTCATCAATCAAAAAGATGGTACTTTCAAAGAAATGGCTGCCGATTATGGCTTAGATTTTCAGGGCTTTTCGCAACAAGCAGCCTGGCTGGATTATGACCAGGATGGCGATATTGATATGTATTTATTGAACCATTCGGTGCATTCTCCAGAGTCTTTTACAATGGCGGATAAACGGCAAAAACGCGACCCAATGGCGGGCGATGTGTTGTTTAGAAATGACAATGGAAAATTTGTGGATGTTAGTGAATCAGCGGGTATTTATGGTGGTGCGATGGGTTTTGGTTTGGGTATTTCGGTTGGTGATTTGGATGATAATGGCTATCCAGATATTTATGTTTCCAATGATTTTCATGAAAATGATTACCTCTATTTGAATAATGGAGACGGCACTTTTACCGAAAGCATCAAAGAAACAATGGGGCATTCCAGTACCTTTTCAATGGGCTGCGACATGGCTGACCTCAATAACGACGGGGGGTTGGATATCTTAACCGTTGATATGCGACCTGCGACTGAGGACATTTTAAAAAAATCGGCGGGCATTGACGCACACAATCTATATTTTTCAAAACTGGATTTTGGATATCTTCATCAATATCCACGAAATATGCTGCATCTCAATCAAGGATTGATAGACTCCCTCCCGTTTTTTTCAGAGATTGCGCCGATGATGGGCGCAGATTTAGCCTCAACCGATTGGAGTTGGTCGCCACTAATTGCCGATTTTGATAATGACGGTAATGAAGATATTTTTATTACCAACGGTATTTGGAAACGCCCAAATGACCTCGATTATTTGAAATTTGCGGATGAACAACAGCAGCGGCGGTCGGCGTCTAATTTGCAAATTATTGAAAAAATGCCGTCAGGTAAAGTTGAGAATTTTGCTTTTAAAAATATGGGAAGTTTTAGACCTGTTTTTAACCAAAAACCGCTGAAATTTTCTGACCAATCGGAAAGTTGGGGACTGAATAAATTGGGCTGTTCCAACGGCGCAGCGTATGCGGACTTAGACAATGATGGAGATTTGGATTTGGTGGTAAATAATCTGAATGAAGAAGCGACGATTTATGAAAACACCACTGAAGTCTCTGATAATTTTATAAAAATAAAGATTAAAGGCAGTGAGAAAAATCCATTTGGCATCGGTGCAAAGGTTTCTATTTATGAAAACTTAAATCTATCGAATACAAAGGAATTATATCCAGTTAGAGGTTGGCAGTCTTCGATGGATTATACGTTACACTTTGGGGCTAAGGACAGCACGCAATATGATGTTGTCGTTACTTTAGAAAGAAAAAAAATCTCTTTAGAAGATATAAAATTAGGCGAAACCATAACTGTTGATTTTAAAGATTTTCAATCGCCCACTAATTTAGCAACGATTGAGACGGAAAAACCCCGACAACCTTTAGGAAACATCACTGCCAAATCTGGCTTAAATTTCACCCATAAAGAAAACAAATTCATCGACTTCAACATCGAACCTTTACTACCCAAAATGATGTCTATGGAAGGACCAGCGTTAGCCAGCGGTGATGTCAATAACGATGGTTTGGAAGACGTTTTTATTGGTGGGGCAAAAGCACAGGCAAGTGTATTGTTTTTACAAAAAGAAGCGTATCAATTTGAACAATCAATTGCTTTTGAAAGCGATAAAATGCACGAAGCTATTGACGCTACTTTTTTTGATGCAGATAAAGATGGAGATTTGGATTTGTACGTTGTTTCGGGTGGTGGCGAAAGTCGGGAGGGGTCAAAATTTCTGGAAGATTTGCTCTATTTTAATGATGGAAAAGGCAATTTTACAAAACGAGAAAATGCCTTGCCAAAAATTGCTTTAAATGGTAGTTGCGTCGTTTCAGCAGATTTTAATGAGGATGGAAACTTGGATTTATTCATTGGAAGTCACTCTATTCCAGTTAGTTATGGATTGACGCCAGAAAGCGTGGTTTTAATCAATGATGGCAAAGGCAATTTTTCAAAAGATGAAAAATTTGCAAAACAGCACGGTAAATTAGGCATGGTGACAGACGCTGTTTTTTTAGAAAAAGAAAAGCAATTGGTCATTGTTGGAGAATGGATGTCACCCGTTTTTTTGCAAGTCAAAAAAGGTGATTTTGAAAAAATAAATCCAAATATTAACGATGCAAATGGTTCAAAAACAGCCATGTCTGGATTCTGGAATTGCATTGCAAAAGTTTATAATGAAGACAGTCAAAAGACGGATTTAGCACTCGGAAATATGGGGACAAATTCCATTTTAGCCAACACCACGCCCATAGAATTATACGTCAAAGATTTTGATGACAATTATCAGACTGAACCTATTATTACCTATCATCGAAATGGCAAAAAAGAGCTATTAACCACTCGTGATAATTTGACAAATCAACTGTCGTTTTTTAGAAAGAAATTCTTGACTTATCAGGCATTTGCGGAAGCGTCATTTGAAGAGATTTTTATGGAAGAATTATTGAAGGATGCCGTCTATAAAAAAGTAGAAATTCTGGAAAATATTCGGCTATCCCCAAAAGACGATGGCAGCTATTTTTTAGAAGCATTAGATTTTGATTTACAAACTTTCCCTATACAAGATTTTGCGATAGACAATGGATTTTTAGCTGTTGGAAATTTTTATGGCTATCATCCGAGTATTGGAAAAATGGATGCGGGAGGTGGATTTGGAGATTTAAAATTTAAAGACATTTCAATCAAAGGAGATGCTCGCAAAGTCGTCTTATTAAGAAAACAAAATCTCATCATCGTCGCCTTAAATAATGGTCAAACGCAGGTTTTCAGATATTAAAATAAGCTAATTCGATAGCGCAATTTGAAAAATTGCGTCACGTTGGGTGAAGCGAAAAAACTGTTTTTCATCATTTAAAATAACCGTCCCGATGTTGGATTGGTCATCAAATAATTCCATTAAATAATCGGCTTGGAGGGTGCAATTTTTCCATTTTTCAGGGAAAATAAAATAAAACTCTAACCAATACATATCGGCTTCGTGGTGACCGTGCGTAAAATGAACCTTGCACTTTTTTTCGGCATTTATTAGATTCAAATGTTCCTGAAAATATCGTTCTATCTCCTGTCTTCGTGCGACCATAAAATCTCCATTGGCAACAGCGGGTAAATCTGGATAAGCATTTTTAATCGCATCCCGTAAATCGTCTTCAAAAACGCGAAGTTTTACCGCTGCAAAATCATACTCGGCAGCAAATTGATGGTCAATGTACAGTGTCATTTCAAAAGTCGAAAGGTGCAGTGCATGAACAGGCAGGCTTTTCGGAATGGAAAAGCTAAGAAGAAATCCAAAAAATAAGGTTTTTAGAAGTGCCAAACTTCAGTATTTAAAATACCCAACGAATCACTCCGTCAATAACAGAAACCACAAGTGCCAAAGCTAATGCCCACCAAAAATTTTGCACTTTTAATCCCTTTAGAAAATAATCAGCAACTTGAATGAGGATAGCATCCAACAACAACGTAAAAACGCCGATAGACAAGATGCCCAAAGTGATAATTTTCAGAAAAGTGCCTAAAAATATATTAAGAACTGCAACGACTATCGCAACAATGATGGCTTCCACAAATCCGTTAACGTAAACGCCTCTGAGGAATCTAGCGGCGAGGAAAAATGCGACGGCGTTGACGAGGATAGAAATAGCTATATCCATAATAAATGTTTTGTTGGTGAATGATTTTGTTTTTAATAAAAGGTAGGAATTTAGAGGATGTTCAAATTTAGAAAATAATATTGGAACTATACGATAAGGACTAATGTTTTTCTTTTTATAAAATTTAAAACTGTTTGAAAATGCGTTAAAAGTCCTAACTTTGCGCCCAATTTCAAAAAAAACAAAAAACCAATTATAAAAATTAACGATGAAAGAAACGAAAAGAATGCTGCAAGTCGGAGAGATGATTCGCCGAAATTTTGGCACCGTTCTCCAACAAGAAGGTAGCTATATATATGGTACAGAACCGTTTGTGACCGTGACGAATGTAAAGATGAGTCCAGACCTCGGTATTGCGAAGATTTACATCAGCATCTATAATATTGACGACAAATTCAATGTCATTTTTGCAATGGAAGATGAGATGGAACGCCTGCGGTCGTCGCTGTATCACCGCATTCGTAAACAAATGCGTCGGATGCCACTCTTACAATTTTATCAAGATGATACGCTGGATGAAATGGCGAAATTGAACGAAGTTTTTGATAAAATCAATGGCCCAAAAAGCGAAGAAGAATAGACTCAAT
>CAYUNA010000157.1:0-8492 GCA_964445895.1 uncultured Saprospiraceae bacterium
AAAGGCTTGTACCGACCTTGTGGAGGTAACGAGTCAGAATGGGTAGATTATTTTTCACCAATTCCCTTAGCGTTTTTATTGGTCTTTAGCCGCGTTGACCAAAAACTAGATTGCAATCTTCTTTTCTCTTCCTAAAAACTCGCGGACTGCCGTAAATGAAACAACTTTATCTTTAAAATAAATGACGGCGGCTTTTATCTCTTTTTCTGTCGCGTCAAAATGATTTAAAATATTAATTAGGTGCATTTTCATATGTCCTTTTTGGATACCTGTTGTAGTTAAGGACCGGAGTGCGCCAAAGTTTTGTGCCAAGCCCGTTGCCGCAATGACCATCATCAATTCGTGGGCAGAAGGATTGCCCAGCAACTCTAAAGACCGCTTGGCAATTGGGTGTAATTTAGTCAAGCCACCAACAGTACCGACTGCAATCGGAAGGTCAATCCAAAACTTAAAAGTTCCATTGTCTATCGTACAATAACTGAGGCTACGATATTGTCCATCGCGGGCGGCATAGGTATGTCCGCAGGCTTCGGTTGCCCGAAAATCATTGGCGGTAGCGAGTACGACGGCATCAATTCCATTGAAAATACCTTTATTATGTGTAGTCGCACGGGAAGGGTCAATCTGGGCAATTCGAACCGCCTTGTAAAATTTTTGAGCAAAGGTTTCGGGAGTCATACCATTTGGAAACTCCCCTAGGTCTTCAATCGGACATTCCACAGAAGCCCGCACCAAACATTCGGGTGTATAGTTAGACAAAATGCACATGATGACAGATAAATCCCGTTCGCTTTCCGTGAAATCTGAATATGTTGCAACGAAAGTAGACAAGGTTTGACCGAAAGATTCCAAAACTGAATTGATGAAATTTGCGCCCATACTATCGCAGGTCTCAAAGGTCGCTTTTAGTTGATAATAGTCAGGTTCTAAATTGCTCAAATCAAGCAAGTGAATGTCTAAAATACCACCACCTCGCTTGTCCATATTTTTGGTAATACTGGCAGCATCTTCGCGTAATTTTTTTTCTAAAATTGGAAAAACTGACTGCAATTTTTCAAACGACCCCGTCCAGCTAAAATGCACTTGCCCTACTTTTTTTGAACCAATAACTTCAGCCTTAAAACCTCCCCTTTCCATCCAAAATTTGGCGGAAGCCGATGCAGCAGCAACCACTGAACTTTCCTCAATGACCATTGGGACGGCGTATGTTTTGCCGTTTATCACAAAGTTTGGGGCAACACTATACGGTAAGTAATAATTGCTGATCGTATTTTCACTAAATCCATCCATCACCTGCTGCTGCGATTCATCTTCATGCCAAAAACTCATCAATTCCCGCATCACATTCTCTGGGTCTTTGAAGAAGTTTTTAACCAACCACTTTATCTTTTCCCGTTTGGTCAGTTTAGAAAATCCCGATATAATTTTGTCTTTTTTCATGTTTCAAATTGCACGGATTTTGGGTTACAAAGTGCGGGTTGACTCATTGAACATAGTTTACATATATTCTCCGCAATTCGTAACTCAAAATCCGTTTACTTAATTTTTAAGAAGGCTTTCGCCAATTCCAGTCCTTGCACTTGCGCACTGACATATTCGGCTAGTTCATCATAACTACCTCTTGCATGTTTCAAAAAAGCAGATGCCTGTCCGTAAATAGACGGCATTTTACTTTTATTAATCAAATAATAACCATCCAGAAAATGTCGAACACCACCAGAAATGATGATTTCGGGACATTGGATTTTGTTTTCTAAATATTGAAGTTGATTAACCATTTCTACCATTTCTTCGGCAGAATGTCCAACCAAAGCCAATTGGCTATAAATTTCACGACGCGTCATATCGCTACGTTCGAGTTCGAGTTTAGCGAAGTTTGTACCGCCATTTGCCGCAAAATCAATGGCAGCCAATGGCATTTGTAATAAAGCTTTTAAACTCTCGTATCCCATGCCCTGTCCCACTTCTTTTACAATTGTTGGTCTATCTACTTTATCCAAATAAGTGGAAATGGTTTCAATTGGTGATTTTTTGAAACGATCTCCTTCAGGCTGCAACCACTCTTGAAAAGGGTTGACATGGATAATTAATCCGTCTGCTTCGAGTTTATCCAAAAGATTGTTGATTCGCCAAAGTTCCCCTGTTTCAATCAATTGTTCCAGTTGTGCAATGCCCAAATTAGCAAAAAGTGGTGCATCGTCTCCCATCAATTTTCGAACATTAAAATCGGCTAAACTATCATCTTCAAACAACAGCGACCGACAAGACCCCAAGCCCATTCCCATTCCAAAATCCTTACACGCACGTGCGAGATTATGATTGATAGTCTTGGCTAATTCAGTGCCCCCTGTCATACTTGACACCCAAAGCGGTACGCGCATGGTCTTTCCCAAAAACTCGAAATCGCCCCAACTGCCTTGTCCAGGATGCGCTGCTAAAAGTGGTTCGTAATAAAACCGCTGGTCTAATTCGCCACTTGTTACCTGTGATTTAAAAGCCAATTCAATATGGTCTTTTTTTCGTTCTGCTGCAGTAGGGTCATCGTCTTGACGAAAATTTCCGTCTAAATTTTCCATCTAAAAAAAATTATTTTGAAAAAGTACGTCTATGATTAAAGACATTCCTTTTTCTATTTTTGCAAAGGTAGGGTATAGCCCTCAAATAATCGAATGCTGTAACAAAGAGGGATAGAAATGGTTTGGATTTTGAAGGAACACAGAAGTTATTCCACTGATGTTAGTTCTACTTTGGCACTTTAGAATTTGGTTTTGTTCCTTAGCTATCTTCTGTCCGCACGCACCACTAATTTCTTTTTTTAAAGTACCAAAGTAGAATTAGGGAGTTTGTAGAAAATACTACTGCCCTACGAAGAAAACAGCATTAGAAAAAAGAAATTTTCCTTCTTCCCAAAACCCCCGATACAGTGGATTGTCAATCATGTAAATAATGCTACCCGCCCCTTTTCCTTGCTCTGCAAAAACGACAGAATTTTCTAATTCTTGCTGCTTTTGCGAACCGACAAAACCAGAAATTAGTGGCTTGTTGCCAATATAGCCCACATTCCAAACATTCTTGAGGAGATCATAGCTCCGTCCGCTGGTTTTTAATGAAAAATAATAATCATTGAAGCCAAACCCAAGTGGGTGAGAATTGTCTAATTTGATTTTATAAATTGCACCAGGAATAGATTGCGGTAAAAATGCTCGTACTTTATCCCTATATATTTGTGTTCGATTCATCAGTTGCGCTTTATCACGTGCTGCTTTAGCCATACTTTTATCAATATCTTTCGCATACTTGGTAAGCGCAAAACCACTCTTGTCTTCGAGTGAACCGTTGGCAGCCCCAATTGCAATTAAGCGTCCTCCTTTTGCTACCCAATCCGTTATTTTTTGCGTTACTTTATCATTCCAAATATAACGCCCTTCGGGTAAAATCAATACATTGAATTCATCCAAATCGGCTCTATCCAATTTATCTGCATTGATATTGGTAATTGGATAGTTCAAATCCTGTTCGAAATAATACCAAACCTGCCCAAATTGAATTGGATAAGTTTGTTCTCCTGACAATATCGCAATCGTCGGCTTTTCAATAAAAACCATTGAACCTGACCCTAAGTCTGAACCACTTCTTGCAAAACCTGTACTAACTCCCATTATTTCTACTTCATATTCTTTAGCAATTTTCACTACTGTTTCATTAAAATTAACATTCTTTCGGTTGTCGCCTTTTGTGATTACTAATGTACCTGGCATATACTGATTACCATCAATATTAAAGCTATTTTCGGCATACCGAGCTTTGATATTGCTTTGTAAAAGTGCCCCTAAGAAACGGGCATCTTGCAAGGATTTCCATTTAACGACATAAGCATAAGGCTTTTTTTGACCAGAAACGATGCTCTTTTTTTCAAAAATAAAATCACCGCTTGGGTCTAATCGCTGTGTACTCGCGTAACCTTCTAAGCCATAAGCGTACATCAGTGACCATGCCGTAATGTCATAAGTCAAAGAATCTACTAAGTCAGAACGTGGATCAAAAAGCACTTGTGCCAATAAACCCTTCGGTTGAAATGCACTAATAATCAAATCACCTGCTGCTACTTCATGTCTTAAATCTTTTCCTAAAACATAGTCAAACGCGGGAACACTCACACTTGTACCTGCGCGTCCGTATCGGATTTGATGACGGTCAAGTAATTCGGTCAGTCGCTTCAATTTAGCTTGATTGTTAGTCCCTTTAATAATGAATGTTTTATATTGTCCTGGAGGGTTATTTTGTGCTGCATCAAAGTAAGCTTTGAATTGGTCCACTAAACGATTGGCGTTTTTAGAAGCCATTTCTACGGTCGAAAGTGCTGTTGTTTCATGATGATCAACCCGGTCTTTTAAGGTTAAAGTATCACCATTTTCCATAATAACTGCTCGCCCGGAAAAGCTATGTCCTGCTTGTTCGTAAGTCATACCAATAGCGCCATTAAAGGTTGGATAGGTATCTCCGTAGCTTGGATAAAACAAATCGAATACTTCGCGGGTAAAATATAGCCAACCTTCTGCATCAAAATATTTTGCGTGATTTTCGCCAATTTCATACTGAAAATCGGACTGCCATTTGGTAATATAAGCATGATAAGGTTGTGCTGCCGGGGCAAAATAGTAGTGGTCATTATGCCCTTGTTCATGAAAATCGGCGTGAATATGTGGCATCCATTGTTGATAAATTTTTAGGCGTTGACGAGTTTCTATTTGTGTTGCCCATGCCCAATCGCGATTGAGGTCAAATAGGTAATGATTGACGCGACCGCCTGGCCATGGTTCTTCGTGTTCGCGGGCGATGTGAACGGGGTCGGGGTCTTGATTGCTAACGTTTCGATTCCAGTGTGTGTAGCGAGAATAGCCATCAGGATTGATACTTGGGTCAATGATGACAACGGTATTTTCGAGCCATTTTTTAGTTTCAATATTTTTTGGATTGGCCAATTCGTAAATACTTTGCAAAGAACTTTCGGAAGCCCCTGCTTCATTTCCGTGTACACCATGACTCAACCATACCACGGCTACAGCGCTTGTTCCAGTCATGTCTCCTTTTTCCAAGCCCGTCAAACGAAGGTTATTTTTACGAATTTCTTCTAAATTTTCTAAGTTCTTTTTAGAAGAAATAAAAGCTAAATAAAGCGGTCGCTTTTGATTTGATTCGCCATACTTTACCAATTGCACATGTTCACTATTTTTTGCGACATGTTGGAAATAATCAACGACCATATAGTGTGGGGTAAAATCTTCACCTAATTTATGAGGCAAAAAGTCGCTAGGAGATTGTAAATTATTCTGGGCAAATAAAGTAAATGTAAACAGGGTTAGGCTTAGGAAGAAATTCAATTTTAAAAACATAGTCTTGTCTGTTAATTACGGTCGCCGTATGGTAAAAATGTTGGCAGTCTGTCAAATGTAATGTTGTTCCAAAAAAATAACTTATAACTAATGTTACGCACCTGCTAAATTCTAAATGAGCTTAAGTGCGGCGCAAAAAGTAATTTACTTTAGCTAATATCACTTGAAAATCCCCTCTTGGCGGTTCAGATATTAGATAATAAGCTAAAGATTTTTACTCTGAAATATACAAAATACGTAACATCAGTTTGAACAGTTTGAACATTCTTTAAATGCCCCTTAAGTGTCGCGTAGCACTTACATTTGATACCCCACCAAAATATTAAGAAACACAATAATAGTAAAAGTAAGTGAAAAAGGAGAAATGAAAAGCGTTTTGGAAGTATTTAAAGCTTTTGAAGAGACATCTTTTTTTATTGTTTATTGCTACGTTGCCACTTCAAAGCAGACTGAATGTAGTAGTAGTTTGCTTTTAATATCAAAAAAAGTTAAAATTTGAACTGATATAGATTGATAGACGAGAGATAAGCAATCAGCTGCTTATAAAGTGATTTAGATTTGTATAAATGCAATGAATTAAAGCTTGATTGCTTTTTATACCTTTAAACGTTAGCTAAAAAAACAAGAATTCAACCGTATAGAGGGCATTAAGTGCCGCGTAAAAATTAAACTTTACATTCTTTTCAAATCCTTCGCAGACAAGCGCATCTCCACATACTTCGGTTGAAAACCCAAAGATTTATACAATTCAATCGTTTCACTTTCATAGCTGACACGTAGCGAAATGTCCCCTTTAGCGAAGTGAATCGCTTTTTTGATTAATTCCGAACCAATTCCTTGTTGGTGATAATCCTTGTGGATAGATAAGTAAACGACACGGTGCTTAGGATTGCCACCATTCAAACCTGTTTTGTTGACAACAATCGCGCCTACCATTTTACCTTCTTCTTGTGCGGTCAAAATAAAACCACCGAAGGAAGGAATTTCTTTGATTGCATAATCGACGGCTTCCCGAACCATTTGTGTAGAGACCTCTTTGTTTTCCGAATTTTCGCGAATGAAATTTATCAAAGGCGATTTTTCAAACATAGGCACTTTCGTATATGCATTATATAGTGTGTGCTCAACCATGACAGAGTAGTAGTTTCCAAAGAAAATAATAAATAAACGAATCATCTTTCTGGTAAGAAAAAGCCTCTATCTAATTATTTCCGGGTATCAGTAAAAAATTCTTTTAAGTCTATAGGGCGAAAAATAAAGCAAATTTCAAATAATAAAAAATTTTAGTAGATTTTTCTTTAATGTATAGCCATTTAATTACCAAAAGTTAACAAAGAGGAAATAAAATACATTGTTAGGTCAACTTATGTGTTAAATTTAAATAACATAAATGGCTAAACAAGAAGTACAGGGTAACAATTTTTTTTTGATTTATTACGAAGGAGAAAATCGAAAGATTTTCGAGCTCCGATAATAAATAGTGCAGGGTTCTTGAAAGATAAAAAGCGTTTTTGCAAATGCTTTTTATCTCTAAAACTCCCTTTGAGAAAATTCAAATAATTTTTTGTTACACTGTATTCAAATCTATTTCAATTATTTAATAATTGCTAAAAATTCTTCTTCTGTTAAAATCTGAACCGTCCCCAATGCCGTTGCTTTTTTCAATTTTGACCCCGCTTTTTCTCCTGCTACTAAAATATTCAAATTGGAACTAACGGCACTGATATTTTTCGCGCCCGCTGCTTCTGCCATCGCCTGTGCCTGCTTACGACTCATCGTTTGCAGACTTCCGGTAAAGAGAATTGTTTTTCCCACCAATGGAGCGTTTTCGTCAATCACTTTTGGACGGTCAGCTTCAGTTTGCTTTAAATTTACGCCTAAAGATTCGAGTTCTTTCAGCATTTCGATGTTGGCAGGTTGCGCAAAATAGTCGATAACATTTGCTGCTACCTTTGGCCCGACATCTTTTATATCGATGAACTTCTCTTCAGTCCAATGTGTCAAATCCAAAATATGTTCAATCTCTGCTGCTAAAAGCTGCGAAACCTTTTTGCCCAAATGATGAACACTTAGACTGTGTAGCAATCGTTTAATCGGATTTTGCTTCGCTTTGTCGATTGACTTTTTCAGATTCGCTGCCGATTTTTTACCAAAGCCTTCCAACATCGCGATTTTTTCATAATCCAAGCGGTAAATGTCTGGTAAGTTTTTCAACCAACCCATTTCATGAAACTTCTCGACAATTGACTTGCCCATTCCATCAATATTCATCGCTGGTTTTGAGACGTGAAAAATCATTCTTTGTAACACTTGCGCTTCACAAAAATAATTTGGACACCGCCAAGCCGCTTCTCCTTCCGCCCGTTCTAAAGCAGTCGCACAGCTTGGGCAGTTGGTTGGAAAGTTGATAACTTGTTCGCTACCATCTCGTAATTCAGGCAGTGATTTTGAAATATATGGAATCACATCGCCTGCCCGTTCTATCAAAACAGTATCTCCCAAACGCAAGTCTTTATCTGAAATAAAATCAGCGTTGTGCAAGGAAATTGAACCAATCGTAACGCCTGCTAATTCTACAGGTTCTACTTTTGCGACGGGCGTCAATGAGCCAATTTTTCCAATTTGATATTCAACATTAATTAATTTTGTCGTTGCTTGTTTCGCTTTAAATTTAAACGCAATTGCCCAGCGTGGATGATGGCTGGTATAACCACATCGTTTTTGAATCGCCAGACTATTTACTTTGATAACCATTCCGTCAATTTCATACGGATAACCGTCACGCTTCGCTTCCCAGCCCAGTGTCCAATCGATAACTTCTTGAATATTTTTACATAATTTAGTCTCTTTCTGAGGGATTTTAAAACCCAACTTTCCTAACATTTCAATGCTTTCAAAATGCGTCGAAAAGCTATCCAAGACATTCTCTCTCGCTTCATTTACTGCATATCCCAATTGATAAACGAAGGCTTCGATGTGTCGTTTGCCCGTTTCATTGGCATCTTTGGTACGCAAACCACCCGCAGCGGTATTTCTTGGATTGGCAAATAAATTCAAACCCGCTGCTTCGCGTTCTTCGTTCATTTTATCAAATCGGTC
>CAYUNA010000158.1:0-8434 GCA_964445895.1 uncultured Saprospiraceae bacterium
CAGCAGCCAAATCATCAGCATACTCATCACAAGTCAAAGATGCATTTGGTGGACAAACAACTACAGGAGCCAATTTATCTTCAACCAATACTTCAACCATACATTCGTTGTAGTTACCAGAGCAGTCATAAGCTCGTAAAACGACGATATTTTCTGCATTGTCGATATCTTCACAGCAGAAAGTTACAAAAGCACCACCGTCAGGATCTTGATTAGTATTATTTGCATCTTGTGGGTCAACTGGAGAACCACCATTTTGCTGGTCATCATCACGGTCACCATCAAAAGTAGTGTTACCTGCAATACCACAAGACTGTCCCATACGACGTACTTCTAAGTGGTCTAAGCAACAGTTGTCATAAGAACCATCATCAAATGTCTCAGCATAAACTACAGCCAATCCATCAGAAGAAACAGCAACTTGAGTGATTTCATCACAAATAGCAACTGGTACGATATCATCAACTACATCCAATGTGTAAGTTGTAGATTGTCCTACATTACCACAACCATCTTCAGCAGTCCATACAATAAAGTAAGAACCAACCGTCAAAGCTGGGTTCAACAAACCAAAGTCAGTATTACCAATTTGAGTAATCTGAGCAACAGCACTAGTTAATGCAATGTCAGAATAAACAAAACCCTGGATATTAGAAGCACCAGTACAGTTGTCAGTAGCAGTTCCTAAAGCGATAGGACCTTGACCAGTACAAGCTTGTGGGTGTTGAGCAGGAATGTTAGCAGAAATAGTTTCATCAGCACCTGCTACGATTGGATCAGTTACGTCAATAACTTTAATGATTTGTACTGCATCAGCATCATTCAAGTTAGTAGCAACATTACCAGTACACCAGTCTAAAACAGTCCAAGTACGAACAATTTTAAATACTGGCTCATCAGTAGAAGCAGCAAAACCACAAGTAGATAATACTTGATCAGCTTCAGAGTAAGCATACTTACAGTAATCAGCAGCCAAGTCACCACCCAATGGGTTTGTGCTTGTATTGATAGCACCTGCAGCTGCGTTAAAGATACCAGAAGGAACACCAGAACCAGTTGGAGAAGTTGTACCAGGTACGTTATTAGTCAAACGTAGGTCAGTCAAAGCGATGTTTGTCAAATCCCATGCTCCTGTGTTATCAAAAGCAGTAATTACACCACCAAACTGGTTAGCAATAGAAGGCATAATTCGAGAAGGATTAACGATGTATGGGTAAGCAGCGTACTGATCACAAGACCATACTAAATCATCAGGAATATCCACCAAGTCAGGACGGATAACCGTAATTACTTGCTGGCAAGTTTCAGAAGTGTTACCTTCATTATCAACAGCAATGTAAGTACGAACGATAGTTACAAAACCTGCAACACCTGTACCAGAACAGTTGTCAACAGTGTTTGTTACTTCGTCAACCAATTGAATATCAATTTGGTTAGCAGGAGTACAGTTATCAACTGCAGTACATCCAGCAACTAAGTCTGCATCAGCAGTACAAGCGATAGTTACATCAGTTGGCGTTAAAATTGGAGCCAATTTGTCCTCAAGTGTCAAGTTAACCCAACAAGAGTTAACATTACCAGCAGCTGGGTCACCAGCATAAACAGTAACAGTCAATACATCATCGAAGTATTGATCTGCATCATCTAAGTTAATTGGAAAAGCAGAAGTTGCGCTTACAGTTGTGATACCATCTTTGATTAAACCAAAGTAGGCAACTGCAGGGTCAGCATCTCCCTCCAAAAACATGTCAGCAGTTAAATCCACCTCACAAGTATTTGCGATGGCATTAACTGAAACCTGTATCGCGTCGTTACAGGCAAGCGTTTGAGCAGACACATTAAATCCTACTAGCATTAGTAGAGACATAAACATGAACTGCAAGCTTCGAATTGAAGTAAAATTCGTTTTTTGCATAAGATTACAATTTGTTAAAAATGTTAACGGATTAAAATTTAAAAAATAATGTTAAAAATATATTCACAAATGCTTTTTTCAACAGGAAAAACGAGCATTTTATAAATCAAGTTATGAATAGACACAAGTCTATCTCAAAATTTTGTGTAAGTAATATTCGCCATAGGCGATATCAAGGAACTTTTATACAGATGCTAACACACCTATAAAGCTGTTTTAAAATAGCTAATACTTTCAGCTATTTAGTTATTTATGTTGTGAATCTACAGAAAAGGTTACTTATTAGAAGACAATGCTTAAAACTGCTGGAAAGACTATCTGCAATTATTAAGTCTTGAAAAGTTCTTTTTGTAGTTCATGGGAATAATGTACTTAATACTTAAATCGTCTAGCAAAATTAATAGCTTTCATTAACTTTACAAAATTAATAGCGATTTTTTTTAAATTAGTTTTATAAAAATATTTAGAATGCAAAGATAACGCCACTTTAGGCATCTTTGAGTACCCAAAAAATGGTATTTTTCACATAACAAATATGTATACTATTACAGAATATTGCTATCATATACTACTTTTATCAATCCCGCCGTACTGCTAACTGCCAATTTTCGCATAATATTTTTACGATGAACACTCACTGTCTGGTCACTAATATATAGCTCTTTTGCAATTTCTTTATTACTTAATGCTTTTGAAATCAAGCGCAACACCTCCATCTCTCGTTTTGTCAAATTATATCGCTTCACAAATCGATCCTCATAAGTCATTCCAATCCCAGTACCGAGTTTTTTCCGTCCTTTTCCATTTGTCAATACGACTCCTTTACCCATAAAAGTATGCCCCTCCATCACTTTTTCAATCGCTTCTTCAACTTCATTGGTGTCCTTGCCTTTCAAAATATAACCATCCACACCTGCTTGAAATGCGGACTTTACAATTTTTGATTCATCATAAATCGTCAAAACAACAATACGCAACTCTTGGTCATACGCTCTAATTTTAGTCAAAACTTCCAATCCATCCATGTCTGGAAAATTCATATCTAAAAATAACAAATCCGCCTCAGTTTTGCGCAGTTGCTGCAACAAATCCTCACCCGAGGTGGCCTCTCCGATGATATCGCATTGATGATTTTCCGTCCGGCTCAAGACCGATTTCATACCTTCAATAAAAATTTGATGATCATCTGCCAAAAATATGCGTAAATTTTTATTTAAAACCATAACGCAGTTTCTGGAATGTTCTTTTAAATACACGAATTGATTTAGTTAATTCTTTTAAAAATAGTTTTATGTTTCGTATTTACATTTATCATATATTCAAATGGTTTGCCAATTCAATATTAATATTGCAAATAATTGATATACGAATATAAAAAAGTAAGGTTTCATACTTCAGAAAAACAACTCTCTACACATTTTTTTAAATATAAAAAATTGACAAGCAAATCAATACACATTAAGAAAAAATAAAATAAGGTGTAATGTTAAGAATAATTTATTTTTTCTAATACAAAAGCTATATTTTGAGAATATAGTAGATTTTTTTTATTAGATGAAAAGAGTTTAGTAAGTTGAGTCATTATACGCCATGATTTTTTGTTCTAAAGAATTTATAAAATCCTTGCATAGTATACTCTAACATTTTTTTTCAATCTATCAGGAAGGAGAAAATTATAAATTTTAGACCAATAAAAAATCGTGCGCGTTGCCTGCGTGGAATTTTTGAAGGATAAGAAGCCTTTTTGAAAAAGCTTCTTATCCATCAAACTCTCTTTGGAACGCGAAATCGATGGACTTCAATTTAGGAAATGTTTGAAAATGAAATTCTGATAATTTACCTAATCAGTAATCTAAAAACTTCTGTTGCCTGTATTAAAATACTGGTTTTCGATGACTTGAAAAAGTTAAACATGTTCTTAAGTGTTACATTACTTTATATATGCCTCTACATCAACCATTTTGTTCTCCTTTCCATCATGCATCGCATAATTAAATCCAGGATGAATTCCATACGACCCAACTTCTCCAGACTTATTGATTGCCAAATAACCGATTTGCAAATTGGATACATCCTTACCTTTTTTTGCAATCCGCCGAATCCCTTCCTCACATGCTTCTTGTGGTGTTCGACCTTGCCGCATCAACTCTACAATCAGAAAAGAACCTAACGTTTTCAGTACTTCTTCACCTAATCCAGTTGCCACTGCTGCGCCAATTTCATTGTCTACAAATAGTCCTGCGCCAATAATCGGAGAATCCCCAACCCTTCCGTGCATTTTGTAAGCTAAGCCTGAAGTCGTACAAGCACCTGCCAAATTCCCTTCGCTATCCAACGCCAACATCCCAATGGTATCATGATTTTCGACATTAATAATTGGTTTGTACTCAGATTCTTTCATCCACTCCTGCCATGCTTTTTTGGAGGCATCTGTCAATAGATCCTCTTTTTCAAACCCATTTGCCAACGCAAATTGCAATGCGCCTTCACCTGCCAACAACACATGCGGTGTATCATCCATCACCTTTCTCGCTACCGAAATAGGATGTTTGATATGTTGTAAAAAACACACCCCACCTGCATTGCCATCTGAATCCATAATGCACGCATCCAAAGTTACCAACCCCTCGCGGTCAGGTAACCCACCATGACCAACTGACATTGATTCAGGATCAGCTTCGGGCACACGTACGCCTTGCTCGACAGCATCAATCGCTTTCCCTCCATTTTTAAGGACTTTCCATGCGGCGTCATTAGCCGGTAGTCCGTGATTCCAAGTAGATATAACTAATGGTTTAGTCTTTTTTGTTTTCTGGGTTGTCGGCTCTGATGGATTAGCACAAGCATTAGTTGAGCTTGCACCAAGTGCCAAACCGATGGATCCAAGCGTACTGTTAGATAAGAATTTTCTTCGTGAAAACATGTAGTTGTGATTAAGCGTTTTTGTGTAATTTATTAAATTTTAGATTAAAAAAAATCAATTACAAAAGTAGCAAAAAAAGTGAATACTATAAAAAAAGCTAAAACACCTAAACAGACATTTTAGCTTTTTTTGAAAGTCAAAATAAATTATACTTTTACTATCAACCACTTACAGCTTCCATCATATAGGCACAAATTAACGCACCATAAGTTCCTAAAGCATATCCTAAAACTGCCATCAAAACGCCCACTGGCGCAAGACTTGGACTAAATGCAGAGGCAACAATCGGTGCGGATGCTGCTCCTCCTACATTGGCTTGGCTACCAACGGCAACAAAGAAAAAAGGTGCTTTTATCACTTTCGCAACAAGTAACAAAATCGTGACATGAATAAGCATCCAGATAATTCCAATAGCAAATAAACCAAGGTTATTTACGACATCTGCTAAGTTCATGTGCATACCAATAGTAGCTACTAAAATGTAAATAAAAACACTACCCCAACGCGATGCACCGACGCCTTCCAGACTCCGATATTTAGTAAAAGATAAGCCCAAGCCTATTGTCGTTACAATCACAATTAACCAGAAAAAGCCAGACATAATTGAACTCAATCCCCATTCTACTAATTTACCTTTTTCATATAACAAAACACCGTTGGCATCCCTAGCTAACTTTGAGGCTTCATTGACCTCACTAAAATAAGGCGTGATAATATCCGATCCCCAGTGTGCTAATGCAACTCCACCAAATGCTACCGCCAACATCACAAAAGCGTCAGTTGTTGTAGGAATTTTATTAACGGTTGCTCGATAGTCTTCAATTTTATTTTTTAATTGGGTTATCGCTGAATTATCCGCCTTCAACCACTTATCAATTTTATCTGATGCACCCGCACCATATAATAAAAAGCCCATCCAGATATTTGCAACTACAACATCTACAACAATCATTGAGGCAAAAATCTTATCTTTTACTTCAAAAATTTCCTTCATTGCCGTCTGATTGGCACCACCTCCAATCCAACTTCCCGCAACAGTCGTGAGTCCTCGCCAGATGTCTTCAGGGTTTGCAGAAACGATATTTGGGGCAAAAGTTAGAATCAAGAATAACGCTATCGGTCCGCCAATGACAATCCCAAAAGTTGCGGCAAAAAACATGATTAACGCCTTTGGTCCCAAATTCATAATACCTTTAAAATCAATACCCAAACACAACAAAATCAAACTCGCTGGCAACAAATATCGGGAAGCAACAAAATACAGCTGAGATTTTTTTATAAAGGGCTTGTACTCTGCTTTCGTCACGCCCAAGTCTTGCAGATGCTCTTTCACCCCTTCAAAAGTCATCCCTTTCAAGGTCTCCAGACTGACTCCCAGATTCTTACTTTCCAATAAAGTCATTAAGTCATTCGAAAACCATTCGGAAGCAATCAAGCCCAGTGGATAATGCAAAATAGCAGGAATAAAATAGCATAATAATAAGGCAGGAATGTATTTGTAAAATTTTTGCCAACCAGCAGCTTTACTACCTGAAGTCACAAAAATAGCTGTTAAAGCAATCATCAATAACCCTAAAACAATCGCATCATTTGTAAAAAATGGTTCCATGAATATATTTTTTCGTTTGAAATGTGGCTAAAAGTAATACAATCTGCAAAAATGTCGAATTTTTGGTCAATAAAAAGCAAACAACAATTGATAAAAATGCGCTTTCTTCGTTTTTAAAATATGAAAAAAGCAACACCATATCATCGAATTTTAGGTCTATCAGCCATCATACTCATCAATATCGGCTGCGACCAATCCACTAAAAAAATCGCGCAAACACATCTCCACTTCGGTGACGAAATGACTTATCTGGGAGGCATCTTCAAATTGATGTATGCCGAAAACTATGGCGCTTTTCTCAGCATTGGCGATAATTTACCTTTAGAAATCCGAAATTTAGTTTTGATAGCCTTTCCAACCATTCTCTTGATTTGCTTGGTTTTTTACACCTTCTTTTCAAAAAAGATTAGCCTACTCTACGCCATTGCGTTCAGCTTTATTTTAGGTGGAGGCATTAGTAATGTTTTTGATAGAATGGTACATGGTAAGGTCGTTGACTTTATGAATTTATCCGTCGGCAATGTACAAACCGGGATTTTTAACATGGCAGATGTGGCGATTATGGCGGGGCTTTTTGCTATGATTTTTTTACAATTTTGCAAAAAAAATCCCGAAGCTTCCCATATTCTGGGCGCGCTTCGGGACACTTAATTGAGTGAATGTTTATCCGTTTTCTCAAGAACGTATGTCATTCACTGCTAAAAAAATGGTTGTTTAAAAGGTCAAATAAAAATAGAGTGTTGAAAAAGTTTTTGTTATATAAAAACAAGCAAAACATATGCCAATTTTTAATAATATATTAATCCGCACTGTTACTTTATATTTTTTTCAAAATTGCCGCTGCTTCTGCCAACGTCTCCTCTGTTTTTGCAAAACAAACCCGAATGACCTGTTCATTTTTTCCACTTGAATAAAATGCTGAAACGGGAATCGTCGCTACTCCATGCTCTTGAATCAACCATTTCGCAAACGTCATATCATCCTCCTGACTCACCGTCGAATAATCAAATAATTGAAAATACGTCCCTTCACATTTTATCGGTCGCAGACTCGTCCCCTCTACAGCTTCCAAGAAAAAATCGCGCTTTTTTTGATAAAATTTCGGCAAATTCAAATACTCTTCTGGATATTTCATAAAATCTGCCATTGCATATTGCATCGGCGTATTCACACAAAAAACATTGAATTGATGCACTTTTTGAAACTCTTCCATTAATTTTGGTGGTGCAACACAATAACCCAATTTCCAGCCTGTATGATGATACGTTTTGCCAAAAGAAAAGGTCGCCAGACTCCGCTTTCGCAACTTCGGAAATTTTAAAATAGAATGATGTTCCACACCATCAAAAACCAAATGCTCATATACTTCATCACTCAAAATCAGGATATCGGTTCCTTCCGTTATTTTTTCCAGTGCTTGGTAATCTTCCAGTTTAAACGTCTTTCCAATCGGATTTTGCGGCGTATTGATGATGATCATTTTGGTCTTGAACGACACCAGTTTTTGCAAATGATTCCAATCAATTTTATAGTCTGGTCCACTCAATTCATAAGTCACTGCTCTACCACCATTCAACTCTACAGATGGACGATAACTGTCATAAGCTGGCTCAATCATAATTACTTCGTCACCAGGTTTTACAAACGCGGCAATCGTCGTAAAAATCGCCTGAGTAGCCCCCGCGGTCACTGTAATTTCTCTATTCGCATCTACCTCGACATTATATAAATCCTGAAATTTCTGAGCAATTTGTCTTCTTAATTCAGGCACACCCGCCATTGGTGCGTACTGATTCTTTTCCGCTTTGATATGTTTATTCACCAGCCGCTTCAGCTTGTCTGACCCATCAAAATTGGGGAATCCCTGCGACAAATTTATTGCCTGATGTTCCCGTGCCATCGTTGACATCACGGAAAAAATACTGGAGCCGACTTTCGGTAATTTGGATTGTATTTGCAATTTATTTTCGTTGATTCGTTATTCGTT
>CAYUNA010000159.1:0-8428 GCA_964445895.1 uncultured Saprospiraceae bacterium
AATTACAGCAATATTGAAAGTGGAAAAACGGAGTTGAAAATAGAAGTGTTGGAAAAATTTGCTAAAGTTCACGGAATAGAAGCCGCAGATATTTTGCAATTTGGGGAGCAATACGTTTTCAATAATCACAATCAGCAAGGAGGTGAAGCGAGTAGTGTAGCGACTCATCATCATTATTCAGAAAAAATTATTGAATTATACGAACGGCAATTGGAGTGGTTTAAAAAAGAAAACGAAGGGTTGAAAGCAGAGGTGAGATTACTGAGAGGGCAACTATAATCAAAAAAACGCCAACAGATTCCCACCCGTCAGCGTTTTTTATACAAAACTTTCAATTATCAACACTCGCCCCTATCGTGAGCCGTGCGCCGAAAACCGTCCACCATCCCTACTTCTTCCCATGACACTGCTTATATTTCTTCCCACTACCACAAGGGCAAGGCTCATTCCGTCCCACTTTTTTCTGCGTCCGTTTAAACGTTTCCACCTTTTGGCGACTCACGCCTTCCGCCGCTTGTCGTTGACGTACCGCATTCGGATTCTCACCCGTTCGATTGGTAGAAGTTCCTTTCAAATTCGTTTTTTGCTCCTTCGCTTCTTCCAAAGAACGACCGTCGCGGAAGACCAATGTTCCTTTCGACAAGTAAGAAGTCACATCTTCATTCACCCCAAAAATCAAGTCCTCAAACAAATTGAACGCCTCCATTTTGTAAACCACCAACGGGTCTTTTTGCTCAAAAGAAGCTGCCTGCGAAGAATCTTTCAATTCATCCATTGACCGCAAGTGCTCTTTCCACTTATCGTCAATCATCGCCAGCGTTACTGCTTTTTCAATGTCGCGCATCACCGTCTTTCCGTTGGATTCTACCGCGTCTCGCAAGTCTGCCGATACGGGCAACATTTTGCTGCGACCATCCGTGAACGGCACAGAAATTCGTCTGTAACGGTGTCCTTCGTTTTCCAGGACATTTTTAATCATTGGTAGTAAAAAGTCGCCGATCTGCTGCCCTTTTTTATCGTAAAATTCAAAAACTTGCTCCTGATATTTTTCAATAACTTCTTCGGTACGACCTTCTATAAAATCAATTTCTTCCATCTTTGGGTCAATCCCAACCACTGCCACAGATTCTTGACGGAACGATTCAAATGTTCCACCATTTTTGTGCATCTCCACCAGATTTTGAGTCATGCCCAAAAACATATTGTTCAAATCCACCGACAAACGCTCACCCGACAAGGCATTGTACCGTTTTTTATAAATCGCTTCCCGCTGAATATTCATCACATCATCATACTCCAACAATCGCTTCCGAATACCAAAGTTGTTTTCCTCCACCTTACTTTGCGCGCGTTCGATAGATTTTGAAACCATTGAATGCTGAATGACTTCGCCTTCTTCATGCCCCATTCTATCCATCAATTTCGCAATCCGTTCAGATTGAAACAAGCGCATCAATTTATCCTCCAAGGACACATAAAACTGAGAAGAACCTGGGTCTCCCTGACGACCTGCCCGTCCTCGCAACTGTCTATCTACTCGCCGCGAATCGTGCCGTTCAGTACCGATAATCGCCAAACCGCCAGCGCGTTTTACCTCTTCCGAAATCTTAATATCCGTACCCCGTCCTGCCATATTCGTTGCAATCGTCACATTACCTGGCTTACCTGCTTCCGCAACAATCTCTGCTTCTCGCTGGTGCTTTTTCGCATTCAAAACATTGTGGCGAATGCCTCTTGCTTCTAATTTTGCACTCAATCTTTCAGAAATATCAACTTGTGTTGTACCTACCAAAACTGGTCGTCCAGCTTCTGTCAAATCTTGAATTTCATCAATAACGGCATCAAATTTCTCACGCTCCGTCTTGTAAACTTTATCATCCCGGTCGTCTCGCTGAATTGGTCGATTGGTAGGAATAACCACAACGTCCAGTTTATAAATTTCCCAAAACTCCCCTGCTTCCGTTTCCGCCGTACCCGTCATACCAGCGAGTTTGTGATACATCCGGAAATAATTTTGTAGCGTAACTGTCGCATAAGTTTGAGTGATATCTCCAATTTTCACATTCTCTTTCGCCTCTAATGCCTGGTGCAAACCATCCGAATATCGACGACCTTCCATCATCCGCCCCGTACTTTCATCAACGATTTTGACCTCGTTATTCATCACCACATACTCTTGATCCTTTTCAAATAAAGTATAGGCTTTCAACAATTGACTAATCGCGTGCAGTCGCTTAGATTTTACTGAAAAATCTTGTGCCAACTGCGTTTTAGCTTGCTGTACTTCCTCCTCTGTCAAATCCATATTGTTGTCAATGTTCACCATTTCCAACGCAATGTCAGGCATGACAAAGAATTGCGTATCTGAGCTACCACGCGACAAAAACTCGACCCCTTTCTCCGTCAAATCTACCGACCGGTTTTTTTCATCAATCGTAAACAACAACGGCTCATCTACCAAGTGCATGCGTTTGCTTTGCTCCTGCATGTAGAAATTTTCTGCCTTTTGCATTTCCACTTTTACACCTTCTTCACTCAAAAATTTAATCAACGGACGGTGCTTCGGCAAAGCACGGTAAGCCCTTAAAAGCGTCATCCCCATTTCGCCGTCTTCATTTCCAAAAAGCCCTTCTTTGAATTGATTTTTAGCTTCTGCCAGATATTCGGTTGCCAATTTTCGCTGAGCTGAAATCAATTTTTCAACAGCTGGTTTCAAGGCAATGTACTCTTGTTCCTCTGTTCCTTTTGGCACTGGGCCGGAAATAATCAATGGTGTTCGGGCATCATCAATCAAAACCGAATCCACCTCATCGACCATTGTATAATGGTGTTTGCGCTGTACCATTTCATCAAGACTTTTGACCATATTGTCCCGCAGGTAGTCAAAGCCAAACTCATTATTCGTTCCGTAAGTAATGTCGCAATTGTAAGCCGCTCGGCGTTGTTCCGAATGTGGTCGGTATTTGTCAATACAGTCAATCGTTAACAACATAAACTCCATTACAGGTCCAATCCACTCACTATCCCGTCGTGCTAAGTAGTCGTTTACGGTAATAACGTGAACGCCCTCACCCGATAAACCATTCAAATAAGCAGGCAGGGTCGCAACCAAAGTTTTCCCTTCACCCGTCTGCATCTCTGCAATTTTACCATCGTGCAATACTTGACCACCAATCAATTGCACGTCGTAATGCACCATATTCCAGGTGATTTCTCCGCCGGCTGCCATCCATGTATTTTTCCAAACTGCCTGGTCACCGTTGATGGTCACATAAGTTTTTCCTGGAGTCGCTGCTAAGTCGCGGTCATGCTGCGTGGCAGTAACCGTCATGGTATCATTTTCAGAGAAACGTCGTGCAGTTTCTTTGACGACTGCGAAGGCTTCTGGTAGAATATCTTTTAAGATTTCTTCCAAATGCTTATCACGTTCCTTTTTCAAATCATCTAGTTCTTTGAACAACTTTTCTTTTTCATTCAAATCTTCCATCTCCAACGCTTCCGCTTTTGCCGCAGTAATGTCTTCATCTATTCCAGTCAAATGTTCTTTGATTCGCGCACGAAACTCCGTCGTTTTATTACGCAAGTCGTCATTCGTCAAATTTCGGTATTCGTCAAAATACTCGTTAATCTCATCGACAATCGGGCCGTAAGTAGCCACATCACGGTCGTATTTTGTACCAAACAATTTTTTAATAAAACCCAGCATGAATATTTATTTTTGTTTTTAAAACAAAGCACTATTATTAATGGTGTCAAACTTGTTCTAAAATATATTTTCAAATTTCGGACGGCAAAGATAACGGTTTAGAAATAAACAAACCTATTCCTTTTTTGACTAATCCGTTAATTATATTTAAAATTTAGACGGATAAGACATTTAATAGGACATTTATCATTTGAAGAACGGTTGCAGATGATTCAAATTGATTATAAGATGGGAATATTGGGATATTTCATGGCAAATTTTCAACTTGATTAAAAGCACGGTAAGGGGAGTACATATTTTATTCCAAACGCATTTTATGGCTTTTTCATGACAAAATGGCAGCAACAAAGAAGCTTTATCGGAATTTTAAGCAGTTGGATTTGCTTAATACTGCCATTCTTAAACCATGATGAATTACCTTTCGTTCTTACGAAACACCTTTTCTGTCAAACATTTATCTCTCTTCATCGAACAAAATAATCGAAATCGTTATTCCTTTTTTACTTTTACAAAATTATTGCTCCACCAAAACCATCCATAAATTTATTGATTCTCTGACTGTCACCTGAATATGAATTTACTCGAAAATATAAAAATCGCCTTCAGTTCTATCCGCGCCAATTTGCTTCGTGCCATTTTGACCTTGATGATTATAGCCTTCGGTATCACTGCATTGGTTGGTATTTTGACGGCAATTGATAGTGCAATTTTCTCTTTGAGCGATAATTTTTCGCGCATTGGAGCAAATGGTTTTAATATTTATCCAAAAGGAAATAGTCTGAAAGGGCAAAAACGAGGCAAACGTAGCAAAGCAGGAGAGGTCATCTCGTTTGACCAGGCGATGAGTTTCAAAGAAAAATATAAATATCCTGCTAAAATAACTATTCGGATGTATGCTACCGGAACGGCTACCGTCAAGCATGATAATGAAAAAACCAACCCAACTGTACGGGTAGAAGCTGTAGATGAAAACTATCTTTTTGTCAACGGATTGGAGGTCGAATATGGACGAAATTTTTCTGCTAGTGAAGTGCAAAGTGGCAATAGCAAAGCGATTATTGGCATGGACATCGTCAATAATCTTTTCGATAAAAAACCAGATAAAGCCATTAATCAAACCATTGCTGTTGGAAATATTAAGTATAAAGTTATCGGTGTTTTGAAGTCAAAAGGGTCGAGTATGAACCAAAGTGAAGACCGCGTCGTCCTCATTCCGCTATTAAATGGCAAGCGATATTATGGCTCGGCGAAAAGTAATTATCGCATCGGTGCATCGGTTTTTAATCCAACAGATTTGGAAGGAGGGATTGCGGCAGCTACGGGCGTATTGCGGAATGTTCGGGGTCTAAAAGCCTCTCAAGAAAACGATTTTAAGATTTACCAAAGTGATAGTTTGGTCAAAATGATTAAAGAAAATACGACCAAATTACGCATGGGCGCGCTGATTATTGCACTCATTACCTTGCTTGGTGCGGCGATTGGTTTGATGAACATCATGCTCGTTTCCGTTACCGAACGGACACGAGAAATCGGCGTCTGTAAAGCGCTCGGCGCGACGCGACAAAATATTTTAATTCAATTTTTGACTGAAGCTATTGTGATTTGTCAAATGGGCGGATTGGTTGGGATTTTCTTCGGCGTCATGATTGGTTACGGTGTAGCGAATGCGATGAAAGGAAACTTTGTTATGCCCTGGGCTTGGATTTTTGTAGCCATTGTCACTTGCCTGATTGTTGGCTTGGCATCAGGAATGTACCCCGCGTTGAAAGCGGCGCGGTTAGACCCAATTGAGTCGCTACGGTATGAGTAGGACGGTGGCCGGCAGGCGGAACATACGAGATTAACGATTTGTAATTTTAGCCCGTGAGTCACCTCATAATCTCTTTTAAAACACCTTCTTTAACTGCATATTTTGAAATTGCCATTTGCTGAATATTCGTGCGTTGCAACACGAAATAAATTAACAAATATGCCACAATAATCAAGTCAGCACGGGCAGCTGGCATTCCTTTTAATGCCAAACGTTCGGGCATCGATAAAGCAATCATTTCGTGATAAAGCGGTAAGAATTTTTCGACGGGAATAATCGAATGTAATTCGTCTTTTCGATATTGAGGCAGCATAATTTCTGCAATCTCAAAAGCACCCGATGCACCGATTAATGTATGGATTTCGTACTTTGAAAATTGGTCTAAAAGCGACTGCAACTCTTTTTCTAAAAAAGTATTGATAGTCGAAATTTCCACTTCCGTTATCGGGTCGTTTTTATGAAACTTTTTAAACAAAACAGCGACGCCAACAGGGAAACTTTGCGCCCAATAAACTTTTTTTGCATCCGCAATGATGAACTCAACACTCCCTCCGCCAATATCCATTATCATACTTTTTTCATCATCAAAAGGGACCGCTAAACCTACACCCTGATGAATTAATCGTGCTTCTTCATCTCCTGAAATTAATTCGATAGTCTGCCCTGTTTTGTTCAAAATATCTTGTATAAAATCTACGCCATTACTCGCTGTTCGCAACGCTGCTGTACCAAATAGTTTAACTGTGGAAACATCAAGTTTATCGGTTTTTTTTTTGAAATCGAGCAAGGTTTGGATGCCCCGTTGAAAAGGCGTTTTACCAATTGTTTCAATACCGTCTTCTGCCAGTTTTACAAAACGACGTTCACGATATATTTCTTTGAAGAAGTGAGTATCGCCTTTTTCGACGACAAGCAAATGAAAGGTATTTGTGCCTAAATCTATGGCAGCGAAGCGGGTATTTTTGGTGTTCTTCATTTTCTTTTCATAATTTATCCAATCGTCACTAAATTTGAAAATAGCTTTCTGAGGGAATCGAAAATTAATCAACTATCCTCAACACAAATATAATAAAAAATCCGTGCTACCTTTGCGGAAAATTTATAAAATGACTTTCAAAAACATTCCAGATAATTCCCCTATCAATATCGCTTTTTTGGGCTGTGGTTTTGCAACCAAAAATCATAGTAAGACGATAAAGAAATTTAAAAATGTACGGCGATTCTATGCGAGTCGTTCTGTAGAGAAAGCGGCGGATTATCAGCAAAAATTCAAAGGGGCAGGACATTTTGGGTCGTATGAAGAAGCAATAAATTCACCTGAAGTCAATACCATTTTTATAGCAACTCCACCAGATAGTCATTTAGAACTGACTTTGAAAGCCATGCGCGCAGGCAAGCATGTGATTGTGGAAAAACCACCATTTTTTAAATCGACTGATTTTGACGTTATCACTGATTTGCAAAAAGAAACGCAAACTCAGGTGATGATTGCTGAGAATTATTTTTACAAACCCAATTTACAGCAACTCCGAAAATTGATTGCTTCTGATATTATTGGCGACCTCAGGTTTTTGTATTTTAATGCTACTAAAAAACAAACTACGGGCGATTGGCGCGATGAAAAAAAGCAGTCGGGTGGTGGTTCGTTATTTGAAGGCGGCATTCATTGGATAAATTTTATTTCTAATATGGGATTAGAGATTGATTCGGTTTCAGGTTTTCAACCGGGCGAAGTCTTAGACATGGATAGAAGCATGCAAATAGTCGCAAAATATAAGGAAGGCGCAGTTGGGACTTTGCTTTACTCTTGGGAAGTCAATGCGTTATTCAAAGGTTTACGATTGTGTAGTTTATACGGAACAGAAGGCTCCATAAATTTTGAATCCAACGGCATTTTTATTTTTGTAAGGGGTAGAAAGTGGAAATTAATTTTCCCTGGTTTATCTGATATTGGCGGCTCAAAAGGGATGTTTCAAGATTTTTTCAAAGCCTTACGGAGTGGGGAAGAGCCTGATTTTAATTTGGCATTGGCAAAGCGAGATTTGGTGATGATTGAAGAGGTCTATCGGTCGGCACGGGCTTAATTATTTCCCGCCACCACGACAACAATCTCTCCCCTAACTTTCTTTTCTCCACTAAAATGCGCAATTAAATCCGTCAAAGATTTAGTAACAACCTCCTCATGCATTTTCGATAGTTCTCGACAGACAGAAGCCTGTCTGTCCTCGCCACAATGCTCTGCCAATTGGGTCAAACATTTTACCAAGCGATTCGGGGATTCATATAGAACAAAGGTATAAGGCAATTCTTTCAAATATAAAAGTCGCGTCTGTCGCCCTTTCTTATGTGGCAAAAATCCTTCAAAATGAAACTTGTCACACGGCAACCCCGATGCAACCAAAGCAGGTACAAACGCCGTTGCACCTGGCAAACACTCGACCTGAATATCGTGCTTGACACATTCTCTAACAAGCAAAAATCCTGGATCAGAAATACCCGGTGTCCCAGCGTCAGAGACTAAAGCCAAAGTCATTCCCGATTGCAATTTTTCAATAATCGATTCTACCGCCCGATGTTCATTGTGAGCGTGATAGGATTGTAAATGCGTTGAAATTTCGTAATGATTAAATAGCCGTCGGGTCATCCGTGTATCTTCGGCGAGTACCAAATCGACCTCCTTTAACAAGCGTAATGCTCGTAAAGTGATGTCTTCCAAATTTCCAATAGGCGTAGGAATGATGTGTAGCATTTTGCAAAGGGACTTTTGTTACACTATGTTATTTAGTACACTGTAAAGTAAGTTTCTTTATATTTTAAGAAGCGAGAAAATCGCAAGATTTTCGAGCTTCAAAAAAAACACTCCCCCGCGCCTGCGGCGCGGGGCGGTGGGGTGTTAAGGGAGCAAAACGGTT
>CAYUNA010000160.1:0-3586 GCA_964445895.1 uncultured Saprospiraceae bacterium
GAGATTATATAATTTGTGAGGAGGTCGTTCCAGAAGGAGCGACCTCCTTTTTTTTGTATTGAATCATTTAAGTACTCGGACATAATTATCCTATGAATTTTAGAGCTAAGATTTTTACTTCGCGTTCCTAATACAAAAAAGAGGCTGACACTCCTTAAAAGTATCAACCTCTTTAACATACAGCAGTTCTAAAAACTTTTGTATTGTCCTTTTTTTTCAGTCATTATGCCAATTCGCCCTCATTCACTACACCACGACCGATGCTATTATAGTGGAAACCTAATTCTTCCATTGCATCCAAATCATAAAGATTTCGACCATCGAAGATAGTTGGCTCTTTCAATAATTCGTGCATTACCTGGAAGCTCGGCGTTCGGAAAACGCTCCACTCTGTCACGATTGCCAAACAATCTGCACCAATTAATGCTTCATACTGATCTTTAGCCATATGTACTTGACCATTGTATTCTGCTTTGACGTGTGCCATTGCTTCCGGGTCAAATGCCTTAATCGTTGCACCTGCTTTAATCAAATCATTGATGATATACAATGCTGGTGCTTCCCGAATATCGTCAGTATTTGGCTTAAATGCTAATCCCCAAATTGCTATGGTTTTACCAGCCAACGAGCCACCGTAGTGTTCAATAATTTTTTCTGACAAAACATGCTTTTGCAAGTCATTGACAGTCATTACAGATTTCAAAATTTTAAAATCATAATCATTATCTCCTGCCGTTTTAGCCAATGCTTGTACGTCTTTTGGAAAACAACTTCCACCGTATCCAACACCTGGGAACAAAAATCGCTTACCAATCCGCGAATCACTACCCATTCCTTTACGCACGTTATCCACATTTGCACCTACGATTTCGCAAAGGTTTGCGATTTCGTTCATGTAGGAAATACGAGTTGCGAGGTAAGAGTTTGCCGCATATTTAGTCATCTCCGCAGACCGCTCATCCATGAAGTAAATAGGATTTCCAGACCGTACGAATGGGCGATACAAGCGCTCCATTACTTTACGAGCTTTCTCAGAATCCGTACCGATAACAACACGGTCAGGACGCAAAAAGTCCTCTACCGCTACACCTTCACGCAAAAATTCCGGATTAGAAACCACATCAAACAAGTCTTCAGAAGCACCACTATCCAATAAGGCTGCGTGTACTTTTTCAGATGTTCCGACTGGTACCGTACTTTTGTCAACGATAACTTTGTAGTCTTTAATCATGCCACCCAATTGCTTGGCAACACCTAAGATATATTTCAAATCTGCAGAACCATCCTCATCTGGAGGTGTTGGTAATGCCAAAAAAATGATTTCAGCAGAAGTAATTGCTGATTTCAAATCTGTGGTAAAACTCAAGCGTCCTTGTTTCGTATTTCGTTCAAAAATTACGTCCAAGCCTGGTTCATAAATGGGAATGTCCCCATTTTGCATGCGTTCAACTTTCTTTTTGTCAATGTCAACGCAAATTACATTGTTGCCTGTTTCGGCAAAACACGTTCCAGATACCAAGCCAACATAACCGGTACCTACTACAGCAATATTCATGTCCCCTGTGATTTAAATCGTTAGAAATTAGTTTGTAGATTATTAATTTGTTTAGATAGCAACTATTCCAAAATATTATGAAATAATTTCTACTACTATATACAATCACTTCCGACGCAAAAACAAGATAAAAGTTACTAATTTTTTAAATCAACAACTACTACCTTCTTAACTTTATGCGTTATAAAGCAATTATTTTAATATATACCTTTCAGTAAAGGCTTATATTAAAAGTGAATTAATGTAAATTGAATGAATGTCAAGAATTCTAAGCTAAAATATTAGCGTTTAGAATTTTTGGAGGGTAGGAGTAAGACTAATTAAGTCCTTGTTCTGTATCAGGCTGCAATTTCCGTAAAATATTTGAAAAAATCAAAATTATAGCTAAAAATTTCATTTTGTAACAAATGATTGAAAATGGAGCAATTGCAATAAATATTCTACCCGAAAAAAGATTATGTAAACCTCCTTTTTGTAAAAAAAACTTTAAAAACAATCATAATGTAATCTAAAGGAAAATTTTAATGCTCCATCTAAAAACTTAACTTAAAACACTCATTACCAATATATTAAAAACAATTATTTGTTTCATTTATTCAAATTAAATTACCAATTATATTTATAAAAAAGTTATTTTAGATAAAATAATTTATTTACAATCTGCGCATTTTTTATCCGTTCAAAAAAGGAATAAATGTTAATTTTGCTAAACCATTTTTGAAAAAAAAATCTTCAATCAGTATTTATTTTATGAAATATACCGTTTTATTGGTAGGTTTTTCCCTACTATTTATCGCTTGCAGCACCAATCCCAAAGGTGCGTTTATTCCACCGACAAAAAATACCCCAACTCCAAATTATGCTAATAAAAGTCTCTGGGCTGCCCTACCCGACCGTCAAGATGAAGCAGATAATGTTCCAAAAGGCAACTTCCAAGACCAACAAGCGACTGCTGAGGCGGATATATTTTGGCTATACCCGACCACTTATACAGGCAAAAAAGGTCAAGACCAATGGTACGCCCCTCTCGACGATGAATATACAAATACTCGTACAGACGAGACGTCAATAAAATTTCAGGCTTCCATCTTTAATGCTGCCGGAAGAGTGTTTGCCCCACGCTATCGGCAGATGCATCTGCATGGTTTTTATACTAAAAAAGAGGCGATGAAAGCAGAAGGCACAAAGGCATACAAGTTAGCCTATCAGGATATCAAATCCGCGTTTGAATATTACTTAAAACATTACAATAATGGTCGTCCAATCATCATCGCGGCACATAGTCAGGGTGCAGGACACGGGATTACACTGGTGAAAGAGTTTTTTGATGGAACGGATTTACAGCAGCAGTTTGTGGCGGCATACTTGGTTGGTTGGCCAGTAAGAAATGATGAGTTTAAAACCATAAAAGGTTGTACCTCACCGACTGATATTAATTGCATTTGTTCGTGGCGAACGTTTAAAAATGGGCATTTTCCTGATGAAAATACAGGTAAAAACGGCGAATACATTGTCACTAATCCACTGTCATGGACGATGGATGACACACTTGTTCCAAAAACTGAAAATGATGGAGGTGTGCTGCTTGACCTTAATGTAATCTATCCTGAATTGGCGGATGCGAAAATTCAAGATGGCGTATTGTGGACGCATAAACCGAAGTTTCCGGGTAGCTTTTTTATTTGGCGAAAAAATTATCATGTAGCGGATTTAAATTTTTATTGGGTAGATGTACGGAAGAATGCTGTGGCACGTGTGCAGGCGTTTTTGAAACGATGATTTAGTTTTGAGATTAGGGGAGAAGAATACAAAAGTTTTGAAAACTTTTGTATTTTGACGTTGACTACTACATTTTTAAGTAAGTTTCTTTTGACTTTTTTTAAGAATAGAAATCTGTTTGTAAAATTCATTTCTGCCTCTTAAGATTCCTCACTAAAAACGTAAAGAAACTTAGCTTTACAATGTATTGACAATCAAATTTATATAGTATGGATATCTATTCAAGAAAATCAAGGTGGAAGTTGTATTTAG
>CAYUNA010000160.1:3686-8334 GCA_964445895.1 uncultured Saprospiraceae bacterium
TACCTCGCCTTCTCCTCCGCCCGTCGCGCCGAAGAAAACCGTGTTTGGGTAGGTATGGCCAAAGAAACTGCCCACCAACTTGGCACGCCAATTTCTGGTATTCTCGGCTGGATTAATCACATCCAAATGATTCGGGAAGACGATGAAGAAATGCAGGAAATCGTTACCGAACTCGGTAAAGATGTCAACCGACTGGAACTGGTGGCTGACCGTTTTTCTAAAATTGGGTCTGCTCCCGAACTCCAACCCGTCAATGCCTATGCTCAATTGGAACAAATGCGGGTTTATATGCAGCGACGAGCGCCACGCAAAGTTAGTTTTGATTTCCCTGCACCAGACGCAGGTGATTTGACAATTCATATCAATGCTCATTTATTTGATTGGGTGGTCGAAAACCTGATGCGCAATGCCCTCGATTCAATGGGTGGCAAAGGTCAAATTTCGGCTGAAATCTACGATGACTCTGACTATGTTTATATTGATATTACCGATACGGGCAGCGGAATTCCCGAAAATAAATTCAAGACTGTTTTTCGTCCGGGCTTCACCACTAAGAAAAGAGGTTGGGGTTTAGGTCTTTCACTTGCTAAAAGAATTATCCAGGAATACCACTCTGGCAAAATTTTTGTAAAAAAATCAGTTGAAGGTGTCGGAACGACGTTTACGATTCAAATGCCGAAAGTGAATGGTTAATAATTAATTCACAGGTATTTCAATCATTTAGGAACGCGAAGTATTTCGACATTTAGATTATGAAACACTTAATTTATTAAAATAACAAAATGAATTTTCAAAAATAGTACTACGCTATTTTTTTGATTCTTATACTCATTTTTGATTTTAATTAATTCGGTGTAAACTCCCTCCTTTTGAAGTTTACTCCCCTTTTTTTAAATAGAATTAACAATTAGATTTGAATTTTGAACACTCGCTGTCAAATTCTTCATTGTTGATTCTTCATCCTCAGAATTATGTCGGGTAAACAAGCACATGGTAACTTCCTCTCGGGACTAATAGTCCTTATATTTCTGTTTTTTTCCAATAACACTTTTGGTAATACTTACGACTACACGGTGACGGTCGTGGATGAAAATGGGCAGCCCTTGATTGGCGTGCTGGTTTTTACGGATGATCAAGAAACGGTATACGACATAACCGATTTAGATGGCAAAGTGGTTTTAAAAAATATGAAATACAACTACGCCATCAATTTTCAATATATCGGATATGAAAACTTGAAGCTACAGTTTTTTGAAATTAGAAATACAGGCGGCATCGTCCGAATGAAGATACAAGCCGTTGTGACGCAGGAGGTTGTCGTCATTGGGCGGCGCGATGATACCCCCGAAAACGTTCCCTACCACATTCAGAAAGTCGATAAAAAAGACATTGCCCTCACCAATTCTCAAACGGCGGCAGATGCCTTGCGTGACCACGGTGGCGTATTTGTGCAAAAGAGTCAGATGGGTGGTGGTAGTCCAATTGTGCGTGGATTTGAGGCGAGTCGGGTGCTGTTGGTGGTGGATGGAGTACGGTTAAATAATGCAATTTATCGGAGTGGACACCTACAGAATGCAATTACGATTGACAACTCGATGCTGGAAAGAATTGAAGTGATATATGGGCCTGGCTCCTTGATGTATGGAAGTGATGCGTTGGGTGGGGTGGTACATTTTCGAAGTCGTGACCCAAAGTTACATTTTGCAAGTTCGGAAGGCAATGCGCTGGAAGGAAACGCTTATACTCGTTATGCTTCGGCCAATACGGAGGTGACAACCCACTTGGACTTGAATTATGGAACGGATAAATGGGCGTCATTATCAAGTTTTTCTTTTACCAGTTTTGGTGACTTGCGCGCAGGCAGCAATCGTCCGGATGGCTTTGAACATTTTGGACAACGACAATATTATTTGGAACGAAAAAATGGTATTGACCAATTGATTTTAAACGCATTTGTCGATACTGTTGGTGTAAATAATGATACCATTTCTTATTTCGACATTCAGGAAGGCACGGGATATTCGCAATGGGATATGATGCAAAAAGTACGCTTTCAACCCAATGACAACCTTTATTTTATTGCCAATTTACAGTTTTCGTCCTCGACGGATGTGCCGCGTTATGACCAATTGACGGAGCTGACAGACATTAACGACCCAACGACTTTGAAGTTTTCGGAATGGCATTATGGACCACAAAAACGTTTCATGGCTTCTTTGAAAACACGAATCCTGAAACGTAGTCGTTTTTATGATAAAGCTATGTTTATTGCCTCTTTTCAAAATATAAATGAAGACCGTCTGAAACGAAAACGCGATGCGACCCGAACAACCTTTAACCTCGAAGATGTCTATGTTTACTCACTTACTGGTGATTTTGATAAAACCATGTCTGAAGACGACCGCCTTACAATGAGCTATGGTTTTGACATCAATCACAATACGGTAGACTCTCGTGGTGGGCGTAAAGATAAAGACAATGGACTCCTTTATTTTGACCGTCCAACTCGCTACCCTTCCGGTGGTAGTACGATGATGTCGTTAGGAGCCTACGCTAATGCACGATGGAAAAGTCGCGATTCTATTTTGAATGTAGATGCTGGTTTACGATATTCTTATGTGGATTTGCAATCGTCGTTCGTAGATTCTGTAATTGCTTGGCCGCAGTCTTATCGAGACGGTATTGGCACAAGTAATGGTGCATTGACTTACGGTTTTGGGACAACCATTAACACGCGGAATAAATTTCAATTTCGGGTCTTGGCGGCTTCTGCTTTTCGTGCGCCAAACGTTGATGATTTTGGAAAAATACGACCCAAAAATGGATTTACGACCATCCCCAATCCTGATTTAAAACCTGAATACTCCTGGACAGGTGAGGTGACGATTGGGAAGGAATTTGGGAAGCACTCGAAGGAAAATGGAGGTACATCCATTTATGCAAGTACAACTGGTTTTTATACTTATTTAAAAGATGCAATGGTACGATTAGATTTTCCAAATCCAGACGGCTCGACTACGCTCTTTTATGATAATGAATTCTATGAAACATTGGCGAACGTGAATGCCGAAAATGCTTACGTTTACGGTATTTCTGGAAATTTGATTTTAAAATTAGGAAAGCATTTGGAATTAAAATCAAGTATCAATTACACCAAAGGTCGCCAGACGTTTAGAACCAGTAGCTCTGAAAATATTAAGGTGGACACCTTAGTGCCCTTTGCGCACATTCCGCCACTATATGGACAGACTTCTTTGAATTTTTCAAATGAAAAATTGACGCTATCAGTTGTTGCTCGCTATCAAGGTGAAAAGCCCGTGGAAGAATATAATATTAATGATATTGCCATAAATCCAGATGGGAGCTTAGTCATTGACCGGGAGGGCTCTTCTGATAATTTAGATCAAAGTTATTTTAAGATTGTGGATGGAAATCGCGAATACGTTGGGACATTGGCTTGGACAACCTACAACTTTTACGGATCGTATAAACTCGGTAAAAAATGGACAATCGATCTCGCAATGGAGAATATTTTAGACTTGCATTATCGACCGTTTTCAAGTGGTATTTCTGCGCCAGGAAGAAATATTATTGGGGCCTTGCGGATGAAGTTTTGATGGGTTCTATTTCAAATTAAGTACAAATATGAGTCATCCCGAATTTTTAGTCTAAGGAACGCCAAGTAAATAACTTATGCGCGGCTCAAGGGTTTTCAAAGGAGAAAAACAGCTTAAAATGGGATGATTTTGCACCGTTTTTCATTGAATTAAAAATTCGGGAAGACTCATATTTATTCTATTCTTTTGCCACAATTTTGTTAACAACACACTAAATCAATCTGCAAAACAATCAATTTTTAATTCCTCTTTTAGAAGGGCTTTGGTTGATTTTTGGTGTAATTTTTTTATCAAATTCATTGGTCGAAATCAAGTCTATACTTGAATAATTCTTTCCATAATTATCAGCTAAAATCACCACTTGGCGCATTCCATCGACCAATTGTTCCTCCGTTAGTGCATCCATTGAATGGGTAAAAACACTAATCACCAACCCCTCAAAAATACAATATTTCGCATCCAGGGCAGAATCAAAATTAGCTTCGAGCATCCGTTTCATTCCACCTTCTTCAATATCTTTTTCTTTAATAATAGGCGTAAAAATCCGCATTCGATTAGCCGTTTCATCTGTAATCGCAATGACGGGAACATCCTGATAGAGCATCGTCCAACGCCCCGTTTCGCCTGTAATCTGTTGACCTTCTTTTTCAAAAATGGCGGCTAATTGCTCGTTTGACAGTTGAGCATTGCTAAATAGAGTAGTAAATAAAAAGCAGGATAAAAGTACCTTTCTTAAATTTTCCATATCAAGTAGTTTTTTAAGGGAGCAGGAAAATAATAATCTACCTATTTGACAAGACTATTTTCCGTTTAAGAAACTTAAAAAAAGCTCAAATAACCAGCTCGCTTTTTTTAAATTCCTTAAACCTTGTCTCTTCGACCGAAGTGGAGAAGAAAAAATATCCTCTGTAAAATTGGGTAGTGTATTAATTTCCTCCTCTCTAATGTTAAAAAAACAGGAAATAAAAAAGGCAAGTGTTTATTACAGTGTGTAAAAACTTTCTTTACGTTTTGCTCGGCGGCTAAAGCCG
>CAYUNA010000161.1:0-8306 GCA_964445895.1 uncultured Saprospiraceae bacterium
CTAAGACGCAATTATACTCTCTTTCTGACCATTCATTTTATTGTTTATCCCTGCATTTATCCCTGCATTGTTATTTTGTAGTAAAACAAGACTTTGTTTGGCTTCTTGTTTGCGCTTTTTAGGTTAAATTTATTAGTAGAATAGTCAGCCATTTATTTCCTCCATATTTTTTACAATCTGAATTTTAACCTAAATAAATCAGTCTAAAGCTACGCAGATCTCCTTTTTTTAATTTTAAAGCCAGAGTAAAAATGACCTACCTCCAATCATTTTTAGCTTAATTTACAATGCATTGATATTATGAAGTATTTTATGAGTCCACATTATTCACAATCAACAAATCAATTGTTTATTATTGGTTTGGTATTATTATTATCAATAACGACTTTTGGATATACTCCCACTGATTTGCAAACGACAAAGGTAGCTAATAATAATAATCAAGCTATAGATATATTAATTGATGCTTCAACCGAAAATTGCTTAGAACTTAACACCACCTGTGGTGACGACATTAATGTAACGAAGGGTAATTACCTTTTACATAAACAAATTGAAGAAGAAGGTTTTACTTGGAAAAAACTAATTAATTCTGTCAAAAACTTCTTTGGCTACAAGTTAGTTACAGGTGCGCAATCTTTTCAAAAATCTGCTGACCCGGGTCCGTATCAATCAGGTGATTTTGTTGAATTCACGTTGCTTTTGTCTTGTTCAAGCTTAACCACAGGTTGTGGAGACGCAACTATTACGGATGTAATTCCAAGTGACCTTATCTATGTCAATACAGTTGTTCCGCAAGGCTCAACGTCTTCTTACAATAATAGTACGAATACCCTAACTATTGATAGCCCCAATCTCGCCGATGGTGATACCAGGTCTTTTACGGTTATTTTGCAAGTACCGACTAACGTGACCGCAGGAATTACCATCTCTAATACCGCTTGCTCCTCAATTACTGAGGCGATTAGCACGGATAATGAAACGGTTTGTAGTGAAGCTTCGATAATGATAGATCCCACCCCTCCATCACCTATGTACACCTTTACGAAGTCTATATTGGGTGAAATACAAGTAGATGTGCCTGTAGATTACCGAATCAGACTGTGTGCAGATCAATTATCAGGAAATACAAACTTAAATGACGTGACCATAACGGACCAGTTACCCGCTGGTGTGACTGTGGTTGATGCTGGAGGAGGCACTTATGACGCTGCGTCTAATACGATTACTTGGGATGAAGGAGATGTCTTATTAGATGACTTATACAGCGGACCATTTAGTAGCCCTAACAGCTCGGCGTGCATAACGAAAAATATTGAGGTAATCTACCCATCAAGTGCAGGGTTTGTGGAGGGAGATAATGTAACAAATTCGGCTTCCTTTGTTGGTACACCTGACCCAGGTGATGGCTCTACTATCACGGATTCAGACGCTACAACAAACCCAATTATTGGAGCTGAGCCAGGAAGTAATTTAAGTAAATCAGCCAGTCCTTCCTCGGTAGTTGCAGGTAATGATTTTGAATTTAGGATTGGGCTTAGTAATAATGGAAATGTAGACCTTGAAAACTACGTAATAACAGATACATGGACTCATGGCTTGCCTTTACTCGAAGCTGAAATGCCCTCTCCTTCGGGGACCTATATGTTTATTTTCGAGACAACCAATGATGGTGGAACAACGTGGGTTGTTCAGAGTACTACGGCAACAGAGAATCAAAATTTTACATTCACAGCAGCGGACGGTATTAATGGTATAAGACTTACTCCCTATAACGATGGTGACCCTGCTTTGCCCAATCAATTTGCGGAAGGTAATAGTGCAAGTTTTGGTAGTAGTAGTTTGATACTAACACATAATGTACCTGCTGGGACACCTGACGGAACTACCTATTTTAATGAGGTTAGTGATGCGGCTGATAATCCTGACTTTGTTCCAGATACAGATGATGCTACCACTACGGTAATACCTTTGGTTATACCTGATATGACGCAAGAACCGTATATTTTAAAAGACATTACTCCAAGTAGCGTTTCTCCAGGTGGTACCTTCCAAGTCAGACTACGCGGATTTAATAGGTCTGGCGCAGATATCTGTGTACCCGACCCCGTGATATTCGATTTATTACCTCCGGAAATGATTTACAATGGTAACATTACGTGGTCTGCGGGTAACAATAACTCCTCTGCTCCTGCTCCTAATGTTGAAGTAATCGAAAACTACAATAATACAGGACAGACCTTAGTAAGATTCACTTGGTCAGATACCCCGCCTGCTGGCGCTACCGCAATAGATGGCTCACCTGCTGTTCCTAACGGATACTGTTTTGAGGCGGCTGCGGGTGGATTTTTTAGTCAACCATCTCAACTTAACTTCGACGCTCAATTGAAAGCCGGGCTATTGGCTGGGGACTACTTCAATACGGCATATATAGACGGCGCTGCTACTGATGATGAATGTGATTGCTCTATAGTAGATAGCAATGACTTAGATGGTGACGGAGATACAACAGAAATGTTTTGTGATTGTGATAGTGACAATGTTAGATTATTACCTGCTGCATCACTAGTCGGAGAGAAATGGGTTAAAGGTGATCCTGCTCTTCCCAATATTGATGATCCTAATTCAAACCCTGCTATTGATGATGCTGATTGTCCTGTGTACGATGATGGATTTACCCGATTTCCATGTATTGCACAAGGTGCTCCAGGCTCTATATTTGAATACAAAATCTTAGTAATTAATGCCGGTACAGAACCGCTTACTGATTATATACATTATGACATCTTACCCTATATAAATGATACGGGTGTTTCAGAGATTCTCAGCTCTGCAATGCGGGAAAGTGAGTGGCAACCAACGCTTGTCTCCCTTACTCCTGGCAATACATTTACCACTGCACTTATGCCCGTGATTGAATGGTCAGAATCTACAGACCCTTGCAGACCTGAGGTGTCCAATAGTAGTGACGAGTCAGGGTGGCAGACTTCCTGCGACGATGACTGGACAACCACAATGCCCCCTACCGAAAACATTCGCTCATTCAGATTAAAGGCGGCTTTTCCATCACCTGATTTTTGGCAACCAGGAGATAGTATTGTGCTTTGTGTGAAGATGATGATTCCCGCAGATGCAGACTTTGAAACGGTCTCTTGGAACTCTTTTGCTCATCGAGTCACCAATGCGACTGACGGCACAAGGTTATTGACTGCTGAACCACGAAAAACAGGTATTCAAATACCGACGCAGGCGAGTCTGCCGTGTATTACCAATGTCACTAACCCATCCCAATCTAACTGCTTTAATGCAGGAACACCCGGTGATTCGTCCGACGATTATTTTACCGTTACATTAGATGCAATTGAAGCATCAGGTGTCGGTACGATGTATGAGGTGGTCTTAGGTGCCAATGCAGATGGTACAGGCGGTACTGTCTTAGGTACTTCAGCTTATGGAACGCCTATTACAGTTGGTGATGGTGTAAATGGAGCTGTTGGAACTTTTGCTGCAGATGGAGCTACCACTTATGATATTTATATTAGAAATGCAGATGACAATACCTGCTTTGATGTATATACTACCGTATTGACGAATAGCTGTAGTGCTGGCTCTTTTGACCTTGCATTGACTAAAGTAATTAATACCACAGCAACACCCGGACCATTCAGTCCAGGTAATACCGTTCAGTTTACGATAACAGTCCTAAATCAAGGTACGATAGATGCCTACGATATAGATGTAACAGATTATAATCCAACAGGCTTAGGAACTGCAACATTAATAGCAGGTCAGACAGGCGTAAGTGAAAATTCAGCAAACAACTTTACCGTTGATTTTCTATCAGCAGGAATGAGTTTTACGTTTGAAGTAGAAGCGGTAATTGATGCCAGTTTCATGGGAACAAGTCTTATCAACGATGCAGAAATTACAGGAGGTAGCGATACCGACGGTGGTTCGAATGCGATGGACATAGACAGTACCCCTGGCAATAATGCCACTCCAGAAGACACCACGAACGATAACGACATCGCAGACACAATGGGTGGTGATGATCAAGACCCTGCACAGGTTGATGTAGTACAAACAGCAATATGTAATCCTTCTGCGGCTATCTTTGCCATTCAGCCATCTTGCACAAACGGTACAGCAGGTAGCGACGGTTATTTACAAATATCTTCAGTAACCAATGCTGACCGCTTTCATTGGTCAACAGGTAGTACTTTTGATGATAATGCTGGAGCAAATACCTTTGCAAATGCGACCAACTTATCAAGTGTGACTTACCCTCATCAATTCAATACAGGTTTGAGTAATGCCGATGTAGGAGATTTTACGATTCGAGTATATAATGGAGCAGATGATTGCTTTACGGATGTGGTGGTGACTTTGACTCCACAAGAATGTTATTCTCTCGGAAATCAGGTCTTCGCCGACACCGATAATTCAGGTGACCTCAACGGCACTGAAGCTGGCATTGATGGAGTAGAATTGCAACTCCTAAACGGTGACGGTAGCGTTTATGATAGCGACCCAAATATTCCAGGCGACCAGCCTTTGACCGTCACTACTGCAAATGGTGGATACTACCGATTCGATGGTTTACCCGCAGGCAATTATATTGTGGAAGTTGTTGCCAGCAATTTTACCGGTGTTTTAGATGGTTTCAATTCTTCTACCGGGGCAAATCAAGAAGCCAATCCCGATTCAGACGGCGACACCAACGATAACGGTTTAGATACTTCTGTGAATGGCGCAATACGCTCTGGAATTGTCACCCTCGGCATGTCAGAACCAACAGGCGAAGCTGAACCAGCAACTTATGCAGCAGGTTCAACGACAGGAACAGCGGCAGCGGATAATTTCAACAATCTGACTGTTGACTTTGGTTTTTTCAATTGTAATATCAACTCTGCTGAATTAATGACAGTAGTGTGTAATAATAATGGAACCATTTCAGATAATTCTGATGATTTCATCTCTTTTACTCTTAACCCAATGGGTAATAACATCGGCTCAAGTTATAATGCCACTGTTAGCAGTGGCACTATTTCTCCGACTACCGCCAACTATGGTTCTACAACCGATTTTCAATTACAAAATGGTAGTGTAGGAACAGGAAATGTAGTGGTAACAATTACAGATGCTTCAAATAGTGATTGTTCCTTGGATGTAACAATCACTGACCCCGGTAATTGTACACAAGCTGCCGATTTTGCCGACTTTGCACTGCCTGGCTTCCCTCCTTGTCCTGATGCCGCTTGTCACATGGTCAATACAGATTTAATGTTGGGGACAATGATTTCAGCAGATAATGGGATGATGTCAGATTCTACAGGAACAGCAGATAATGATGACGGAATTACCTTCCCCAACAACCTACGCCCAGGGGTAGATATTCGCATACAAATACAAGTCACCAATAACACGGGAATGGATGCATTTGTCAGTGGTTGGGCAGATTGGAATGACGATGGTGACTTTGACGATATAGGAGAATTAATTATAACAACCACTTACCCGAATTCTGGCGTTTTTTCAATGTCAGAGTCAATTTCAATCCCAACTTCTACCAGTCTTACAAGTGAAATCGCCATGCGTTTCAGAGTAAGTACTGACCAGACGGCAGTCAACAGCCCTTGCGGACCATCTGTTTGTGCGCCCGATGGAGAAGTTGAGGATTATTTAATTCAGTTGGAGTGCCCACCAATAATTTGTTTGCCTCCCAAAATACAGATTAACAGAGATTAGTGCAGCATCTAAAAAAAATTGATGTTTGTTTCACCAATAGTTGTTTTTCTTTCTAAAGAGAAATAGCTTAGGATTAACAATCCTTGTTTTATTATTTAGTCCCTTAACTTTGGTTAAGGGACTTTTTAAAAAAACGTGGTGCGGGCAGACAGAAATTGATTATAGTAGAGCATTACATTTGATAAGGAACGCGAAATAAATATCCTCTCAAGAATGTTAAGTTATTTACTTCGCGTTCCTAAGTAGTAAGTCAAGTTAATAGTGATAAGTTCGCGTGAGAGAATTTTTTCACCAGAATTAGCAAAATGCTCAACATCAAAACCTCAGTCTTTTAACTTACCTTTTGATATAATCCCTGCTTTTTTACGTTTATTCAACTGAAAATCACCTTATAATCAATATTTAGCAACAACTACAAATCCAATTTATTTTTTATAAAATCATTTATTTTTGATTTAAAAATTTAAAACTTCCCATTTTTTTAATTTATTATTTTATAAAAAAATAATTAAGCAAATTTTAATTTATCTAATTCTACGTGATAAATCTTCTAAAAATGTTCTTTTTATCTAATTTTTATGTTCATACATATTTTTACTAAAAACAAACACCGTTTCGTTTTATATGTACATTTTTATTTACTTGTTTTGCCTTTCTGGTCTATTTTTAGCTTCAATGTAGGAAGAAAATGTGTACTAATACTCATCTAAAATCCCCCCTGTAACATCATGTTTTCTATAAATCCCCTTTTCTATTTTACAATACTTGTAGATTCAATCTGGTATTCTAACTATGTCCGGGTAAGTGCTCAGACATAATTATTCTAAGATTTGAGAAGTAAAAAATCGTAAGATTTTCAAACTTCAAAAAAATAGTGCGCATTGCCCGTAGCAATGCGGGTGGGGGCTTTATGTACTCTACCAAATAACTTACTGATATTACGCACTCTGCACATTTCGTGGCGAAAAGATTTAGCTCATTGTCTAATATTCGAACCGCCACGAAGGTTATTTAGTTCGCGTTCGTTAGGCGAGAAGCAATTTTTTCAAAATTGCTTCTCCCTTAAGAAACCCGCAGGCGCATAACAAAATATAAGCTAAAGCAGCTTAATTACTACGAGGCACTTAACATCAGTAACTTATTATAAAATTCATCAATTCCCCCATGCTATCATAAGTAATTGCTACAAGATTCTGGAATAAATCAAAGCAGTCAATTATGTCAGTTTCTCGAATAGCATATCTGTCTTAAAAATAGAAAATCAGCCATTCTCCTATTGTTCAACCTAATCAATAGGAGAATAAATAACAACGCATTTTTTTTTAAATGTTTTATAATTGAGCAGCCCCCTGAAGAAAAAAACTTTTCAATCGCTCATCAAAACAATAAAGTTCACAAGAATGATAAGATTAAAAACTTTAATACCTGCATTTGCCATTTTTATAATGACAAACATAACGGTACAAGCACAAACAACGGTTAACCTCGCTAATCAATGTAATTGTGAGGTAATCAAATCCAGCACAGAAGTAAACCCTGGTGCAACTACTCCTGCTGGTGCGGATGTAGGTGACTTATTAATTGACCCTTCTGGCGACCTCTATTTCTGGGATGGCGACTCTTGGGAGTTACCAACTGCTGCCCAAAAATCACAGCCGTGGTTTGATGCAGCAACCAACATGGAGGCGACCTCCAATACCCAAGATATTTATCAAATGGGTAATGTCGGTATTGGTACGACCAATCCTGCGGTAGATTTACATATAGTAGACACCTTACCTATCATGCGAGTCGGAACAATAGGAGGAACAAGGGGAGAAATCCAACTGGGTAATTCTTTCCATGGTGTAAAGCGTAATTTTGCGGGTGATGCTAATGATGTAGGATTACACACCGACTTTGGAGATATTCATTTATCTGCTGACGGAGAAAAAAAGGATCAATTCAAATTATCTAGTACCGGTAATGTCGGTATTGGCACGGATGCACCTAGCACAAAATTAGACGTAAACGGCAACGCTCGGGTTAGAACCTTACCTGCAGGTGCAGCCGCTGACGGCATCGTTACTACGGATGCAAACGGTAATTTACGCCAACGAACAGCCGCCGAAATCGTGGCAGAAGGTGGCGGTGGTGCCGATGGAGATGCTTGGGCGGTGACAGGCGAAGACCAAACTTCTGCGATTAGCCGAACGGGTAATGTCGGTATTGGCACAACCAATCCTACCGAAAAGTTAGAAGTAGCGGGTAAAATAGCAACTACCAATGAACTGGAAATCGGACAATTAGGTAGTGGTGACCGAGCCAGCTATATTGATTTACACGCCGAGGATGGTGTAAGTTTTTCTACCAGAATGTATAGATTTGCTGGTGCGAACGGATTGCTATTATTTGAAAATGAAGGAACAGGAGACATCCGTTTTGATGTAAAAGAATCAGGCAGTTCAACTGATTTTGCAATAGATGGGGCTACCGCAAATATCGGTATTGGTACCTCAGCTCCTTTCACAGATTTACACATCGTCGATACTTTACCAATTCTGCGGATTGGAACAACA
>CAYUNA010000162.1:0-8292 GCA_964445895.1 uncultured Saprospiraceae bacterium
TCAAACTCCTCTTGTTTTAAATGCAAAGAAACTTTTGTTACACGGTATTAAATACATTGTAAAGCAAGTTTCTTTATATTTTTCCCAAAGGGATTTGAAGGGAGCAAAACGTTTTGCTTCCTTAACACCTCACCGCCCCGCGCCGCAGGCGCGGGGGAGTGAGGTGTTTGAAGCTCGAAAATCTTGCGATTTTCTCGCTTCTCATTTTTCACTTCAAACTGCTTAAAATATTAACAATTATCGCGCTTTGAAGCCAAAACTGAGAAAAATTATACACTGTCCAACTTGACGGAGTTATTATTCTCTACGAAACTCCCTTTGTGATTCTTTTTGTGAATACGGCGAAAGTACGTATTGATTATTAAATATGCAGTTTTTTGAAAAAAGGAAATGATTGTTTGAAAATCTGCGGACAAAAGAAATCTGCGGTATGTCAAATGTAATGCTATTAGTCCTTTTCTACCGCCTGTCCGTCTGCACCACGATTTTTTTTTTCAGCAGCAATCATTTTTATTTTTTGTCGGTTCAAGTAACAAAGATCCTAACCTTTGACTTCTCTTTGTAATTTCATTTTCATTTTATAATTTCACCCCATGAATTTAAAACTACCATTACCTATAGAATTAGAGCCATTTCGAGCGCAATTGGAGCCAACGGTAAAACCTTTTATCAAAGTAATTCCGCAGACGGCCAGTTTTCCCATGCTTTGGGAAAGTAAGATTGGCGGTGTACCATATTTGCCTACAGATGTTGATTTTCCCAGAAATAGCGATGGGAAGGCTTTGTATTTTTTAGCACAAATCAATTTTTCGGAAGTTCCAATGATGTCGCCGTTGCCAGAAAAAGGGATTTTGCAATTTTATATTAATGATGAGGATTCTTATGGATTGGATTTTGGAAAACCATTTAATCAGAATAATTTTCGAGTACTTTATTTTGAAAATGTAACCGAAGACGCTGATAAGTTAGTAACGGATTTTTCATTTTTAAATGATAGAAATTACGAAGAATTGCCGATTGTACCAAACGTGTCTTATCCATTAAAATTTGCAGCGAGTCGTAGCACCATTCCAACGTCTGATTATCGATTTGAGGATATGATTGGGTTTGATTTTTTTAAAACAGATGATGAAGACCAAGAAGCCATGTTGTACACATCTTATTTGAAGTTGAGCAGCAGCGTTGGGCATAAATTGTGGGGTTACCCTTCGTTTACGCAGGAAGACCCACGTTATGATTTGGAAGAAAAATATGAGTTGTTGTTTCAATTAGATTCGGATTCCGATATTGAGTGCATGTGGGGCGATGTTGGTGTCGGAAATTTCTTTATTACAAAAGAAGATTTGGAGAAACGGGACTTTTCAAAAGTAATGTACAATTGGGATTGTAGTTAATTACTACTTAGTAGCTACGGTATGCACACAAATTACCTTGATTAAAAATCAGATAGAATTTTGTACATTTTCTATTTTTTGTCCGTCCGCACCACCTGATTATTTTTTATAGACGGAGCAAAAGCTGGATTTTTTATGAAAAATCCAGCTTTTGCTCCGTCTTTAGAATTTAATTTTCCTTTTAACGTGAAAAATTGCCTTATGATATAGCCTCCAATAAAAACAATGCGCGTTGCCTGCGGCAACGCGGGTGGGGTTCTTGAGGATGAAAAATGATTTTTGCAAAATCATTTTTCATCCTCAAACTCCTCTTGTTTTAAATGCAAAGAAACTTTTGTTACACGGTACTTAGGAACGCGAACTAAATAACCTTCGATTCTTGAAGGCATCTTTTGCGCTCATTTTGCACTTTGAAAATCCTCATTATATCAACATAAATCGGACTTTCAAAGCACAAAATGAAACCAAAATTTGCTGGTTCAAGAACTGAAGTTTATTTAATTCGCGTTCCTTAGACGTTAACAAAATCCTATTTCTAAGACAAAAAAAAACATCTTCCTAACGCTCCTTTAATATTTGAGTTAATTTTATATTATTTGCCAGAAAATATACAACGGATGCTAATTCTCTGCACTATTTTTGCATCGTTAATGTAAATTTACAAAGTTAAATTACTATTTATTATGAAAAATATATTCCTCTTTTGCGCCCTTATGGTGGCGTCCAATATTGCGATTGGGCAAGTTTTAACGCCCGTAAGTTGGGACTCGAAAGCTGAAAAAATCAGCGATACCGAGTATAGTTTAGTTTTTACAGCAACCCTTGACGAAGGTTGGTATCTTTATTCTCAATTTTTGGGCAATGATGGCCCAGTACCGACTTCTTTTGAGTTTGTTGAAAATCCGAATGTTAAATTGGTTGGAAAAACTACTGAAACTGGAGCGTCCAAAAAAGAAGGCTACGATGAATTGTTTGATATGAACTTGGTGAAGTTTGGTGGAACAGCTACTTTTACTCAAAAAGTGACAGTCAGCAACGGAGTGGACAAAATTTCTGGTGCATTAACTTATATGACTTGTGATGAAATGCGATGTTTGCCGCCAGATGAAGTCACTTTCGAAATCGTGCTGGATTAATTCGATTGACCTAATTATTTCGATTGGGGATAATCGAAATAATTAGGTCAATCAAAATAATCGAGTTAATCAATCAACTATTCAACAATCAAAAACATGAGAGTTTTTATCACCTACCTAATCCTACTTTTGACAGTGCAGTTTGCCTCCGCGCAGATTCTCGAACCTGTCAAATGGTCATTTTCTCAAAACCAAATCAGTGACGACGAATTTGAGATTATCTACACTGCCGTTCTTGATGATGGCTGGTATATTTATTCGCAGTATTTAGAGGGCGAAGATGGACCAATTCCTACGTCATTTAATTATGAAGGCAATACTGGAAGTTATACCTTGGTTGGCAAAAACGAAGAGCGAAGTAGCCATAAAAAGTCAGGGTATGATAAGATGTTTGAGATGGATGTCATCAAATTTTCTAAACAGGTCAGCTTTGTACAAAAGGTAAAAGTAACGGATGATTCCAAACCTGTGAAAGGTTATTTTGAGTATATGACTTGCGATGATTCTCGCTGTTTGCCACCAGACGAAGTGGATTTTTCATTTACATTGAAAAAGAAAAAAGCAGCAGCCACGCCAACGCCAGCAACTGCTTCTACGAAGAAAGAGGAAATGAAAATTGTCGATGAAAAAGAGACAAAACCTACCGTTGCCAATAACGATAAAAAAGAAGTCGAAACAACGCCTGTAAAAGAAGACCCTGCTCCTGCCAAAGCGGAACAGTCGGGTTTGCTTGACCCTGTAAAATGGGATATGGCAGTTGAAAAAACAGGTGATAACACTTTTGATTTATTGGTGAAAGCTAATATTCAAGAAGGTTGGTACGTATATTCTCAATTTTTGGAAGGTGAAGATGGACCTGTGCCGACAACCTTATATTGGGATGATAATGAGGCGGTAAAAATTGTTGGCAAAGCGTCAGAAGAAAGTGATAATAAAGTCTCTGGATTTGATAAAATGTTCGAAATGAACGTGACCAAATTCAAGAAAGCATTCACGATGCGCCAAAGTGTCACCGCAACGGATTTGACGAAGCCTTTGACAGGGGCAGTTGAATTTATGACTTGCGACGATAAACGTTGCTTGCCGCCATCGGAGATTCCGTTCAAAGTGGATTTTGCGAGTATGAAGGCGTTGATTGGTGATGCGGCGATGGCGAAGACTCCACCAGTAGCTGCGTCAGGAGGTGATGGTAAAATGAAACAGAATGGCAATGTAATTGACCAGGAAATTGCAAAAATTCAAGCGACTTATAAAAATCCAGTCGGTAACTGTGGTGTTGAAGAAAACGCGAAAGGAGAAGGTCTTTTAATGACGTTTGTTTTAGGGTTTTTGGGAGGATTGTTGGCTTTGTTGACACCTTGTGTATTTCCGATGATTCCATTGACGGTAAGTTATTTTACAAAGAGTAGTACCAACAAAGCAACGGGCATTCGCAACGCCTTGATTTATGGAGCTTCGATTATTGGTATTTATGTAAGTATCGGATTGTTTATAACGGCGGTTTTTGGCCCTGCAGCCTTAAATGCTTTATCGACTAATGCGATTGCCAACGTGCTGTTTTTCCTTGTTTTTATTGCATTTGCGTTTTCATTTTTTGGGTATTACGAAATCACGCTACCGAGTTCGTGGGCAAATAAAAGTGACACGATGGCTGACAAAGGAGGAATGATTGGTATCTTCTTTATGGCATTTACATTGGCACTTGTTTCTTTTTCTTGTACTGGTCCTATCATCGGAACTGCCCTGGTCGAATCGGCTAAAAATCCGAGTGGACCATTAATAGTTATGCTTGGATTTTCTACTGCTTTAGCTTTGCCATTCGGATTATTTGCTGCTTTTCCTGGGTGGTTAAATTCACTTCCAAGGTCAGGTGGTTGGATGTCTTCTGTGAAAGTTGTTTTAGGATTTTTAGAATTAGCTTTAGCATTAAAATTCTTATCCGTAGCTGATATGACGATGGGGTGGGGCATTTTACCTTACGAAGTTTTCATGGGAGCATGGGTGCTTATTTTTGCAGCAACAACTATTTATTTGTTAGGCTTTATTAAGTTTCCACACGATAGTCCAACAGTAAAATACACGCCTACAAGAATGTTTTTTACCGCTCTTTTTGGCTTAGCAACATTGTATTTGGCAAGTGGATTTATGTATAATGAAAAAACGCAAGCCTACAATTCATTAGCCGCAATGAGTGGCTTGGCACCACCAGCACATTACAATATATTTTTGCCGCAGCCGGTACCGAATGCTGAAATTAAAGCGAAATATCCGTCATTTACAAAATGCGCGAATAATCTGGATTGTTTCAAAGATTACTATGAAGGGTTGGCGTATGCAAAGGCGGAAAATTTACCAATCCTGTTAGATTTCACGGGACATGGTTGTGTCAATTGTCGAAAAACAGAGGAACACATCTGGATAGAAGACGGCGTGTGGAATCGCATTGCACAAGATTTTGTGTTGATTTCTTTATATGTTGATGATAGAAAAAAATTGGAAAAAGAGTTGATTTCTAAATCAAGAGAAGCCAAACTGAGAAACGTTGGTAATAAATGGGCAGATTTTCAAATTGTCAATTTTCAACAAAATTCTCAGCCGCTATACGTTATGATGAGTCCTGACGAAAGTGTATTGGCTGCACCACGTGGTTACAAAGAAGGCGCAGATGACTATTTAGAATTTTTGGAATGTGGTTTGGATGTTTTTGCCAAAAAGAATAATGGGCAGATTGGTCAAAAATAACCAGGATAACATATAGTATTTCCACAAAATGCTTAGAGATATGCCAATCTCTAAGCATTTTTTTTACCTTTGAAATCTTAAAAACAAGTCAGCAGTCAGATTTCTGACTTTTTCAAAAAGCATATTATGATTTTTCCAATCGGTGACGAACAAGTCCAAGGTGGCTACTTTCCACTTTTCAGCTATAGCTTTATTGCGATTAATATTGCAGTTTTTTTATTACAAGCATCTCTGCAAGCACAAGGGCAATTGTCTGGCTTTATCACAGAATACGGTGCAATTCCTGTAGAAATCGTAGCTGGAGAGGACTGGCATACCTTAATTTCTTCCATGTTTATGCACGGCGGTTGGATGCACTTGATTGGCAATATGGTCTTCCTGTGGGTCTTCGCCGACAATATTGAAGCCACCGTTGGCAATCTTACTTTTTTGATATTTTATGTCTGTGGCGGACTGGCAGCAGTGGCGGGGCATATCTATTTTGAGCCCGCAAGTACGATTCCGATGGTAGGGGCAAGTGGCGCAATTTCGGCAGTAATGGGCGCATATTTGGTGATGTTCCCCAAGTCGAAAATCAAAATGTTGTTCTTTATTACCTTTATCAGTATCCCCGCATTCGTCTTTTTATTATTTTGGATTGGGCAACAAATGGTTGCTGGATTCGCATCATTTGATCCGGTGAGCTTGGTGGAGGATAATGTAGCGTATTGGGCACATATTGGTGGATTTGTGTTTGGTCTAGCGGCAGGATTGCTGTTTCGGGCGATGGGAAAAATTGAAGGGGTAGTGGTGAGATAACTATTCGACATAACTCTGCCTGACTACTAAGGTAAACATATTTTTTTCCAATTCTAAATACCCCTGGTCGTAACAAAAATGGTAAGTGTTACCGTTTTTGGTTTTATAAATATTGGTAAAATAGCTGAATTTAAAGCCGCGCTCAATTAGCTTATCGCGATGAATTTTAATCTTTCCTTTTGGATTTAACTCCGCTAAAATCCTTCTATTCTTTCGCAAAATATTGTTGATATTTCGCATGAAATTCGAGGAGTCGCTATTGAGTCGATTGTTGTAAGTACTGCGGCATTCGGTCGAGCAGAATTTTTTATCGGAGCGACCAATAAATTCCTCATTGCATTCAATGCAGTTATTTCTCATAGGGTTGTGGTGTTAGTCAAGTTGGTTTAAAACGTGAATCTAACGTTTTTTTTGAAAACCCTAAAATTTTAAAATAAAAAATTAATTTCGCGTTCCTTAGACAGGTTTTTTCGAAGAATGTTTGGAAGAACCACCGCCTCCGCCTCGTCTGCGATTTCCGCCACCACCAGAAGAACGGTTATTTCGACCCCGTCCACGACCACCACCTGACCGTCCATTGCGCGGACGACTACCTGGTGCTTCTTCAGTTTGTCCAGCGATTTCTGCGGGCATTTTTAACTTCTTCACTTCCTTTTTCATCATCCGTTCAATATTGCCAAACTTCCGTCGGTCTTTGCGATTGATTAATGTAATCGCTACACCTTCCGATTTCGCACGCGCTGTTCGTCCGATGCGGTGAATATAATCCTCGGGGTCTGGCGGCACATCGTAATTGACAACTAAGGCAATGCCTTTCACATCAATTCCGCGCGAGAGGATATCGGTTGCCACTAAAATTTTCAAACGCTTTCCGCGAAAATCTGAAATCACTTGTTCCCGATGGTCTTGGTCAAAATCGGAGTGCATTTCGTTGACATTCAGTCCGATTCTTTTTAGATTAGAAGCAATCGCTTTTACCTTCAATTTTGTGGAAGCAAAAACAATAATCTGTCCTTCTTTATCTTTGCGATCAGCTAATTTATGTTTCAGTAACGGTAGTTTCTGGTCGTCCTCTACTTCATATGCTGCTTGCAAAATTCCCGCTGCTGGTTGCGATACTTTAAATGTAATTTGCTCAGGATTTTTCAATAGCGACGAAGCTAATTTTCGAATTTTCGTCGGCATAGTCGCTGAAAACAACAATGTTTGCCGTGTTTTTGGTAAGAAGCTGGTTATCTTTTCAATATCATTCACAAACCCCATATCAAGCATTCGGTCTGCTTCGTCAAGAATCAGGTGCTTCAACCCTTGTAGCTTAACATAGCCCAAATTCAAGTGAGCAATCAATCGCCCCGGTGTCGCCACGATGATGTCTGCCCCCATCGAAAATGCCTTCTTTTCCTGTGCAAATGACTCGCCATCTCGCCCACCATAAATTGCCATCGAACTTGTGCCTGTGAAGTACGCAAAGCCCTCCAATTGGCGGTCAATCTGAATCGCCAACTCACGGGTCGGCACTAAGATTAAGGTATTGACTGAGTTATTTTGTTGTTGTTCGGAAGTGAGTTTATTGAGGACAGGGAGTAAAAATGCGGCAGTTTTTCCTGTACCCGTTTGGGCACAACCAATCAAATCTTTTCCATCCAAAATGACCGGAATCGCTTTTTCTTGAATCGGTGTTGCCGTTTCAAATCCCATCGCATCGAGCCCATCCATTAAAGGGTCAGTTAGGTTAAAATCTATGAATTTCAAAATAATAAATATTTAATTTTTTGTAAATCGACTGCAAAGGTCGGTTTTTTTTATGAAAGATGCTTGATTGAGGAGGAATTAAGTTTGAGGGGCAGCTTGAGGTTGCATAACCTGAAGCTGTCTCTAAATTTACCTTTAGCAAAATACATTGACTAAATGAAATCATTTAGAACCTTTAAAAATTTAATATAGTGTCTGTACGCAACAATTTTCGTCAAATCCAAATTTTATTATTTAAAATCTTAAATTTGCTATTACGAGGCACTTAAGTACCGTGTAACAAAAGTTTCTTTGAATTTAAAATAAAAGGAGTTTGAGGATGAAAAATGATTTTGCAAAAATCATTTTTCATCCTCAAGAACCCCACCCGCGTTGCCGCAGGCAACGCGCATTGTTTTTATTGGAGGTCGAAAATTTTGCAATTTTCTCCCTCCTGATAATTTAAAGAAACTTTTGTTACATAGTACCAA
>CAYUNA010000163.1:0-8177 GCA_964445895.1 uncultured Saprospiraceae bacterium
TAAGTAACGATGAAATAATAAGTACTCGGACATATTTATTCGTGGAATCTTAGTTCTAAAAACCGCTAATAAATGTGTCCGGGTACTTATTTTTTCACCGTTACTAAGTTGTCTGACGTTCGAAAATCTTGCGATTTTGTCATTTCTCTTAACACAAAAACTTTTGCTACATTGGATTAAAAATCACCATGTTCTAATCCACAATCACCTTCTCAACTACTCGCCCATTTTCATTCTTAATTTCTAAAAGATAAGCTCCTGGCGACAAGTTTTCTACTTTAAAAACACCTTCTTGTTGAAACGTTTTTTCTACAATCAATTTTCCAGAAAGGTCAAAAAGCTGTCCAGTTGAAACAGTCGAATCCTCCATTTTAACGACTAAAATATCATTTGTTGGATTTGGAAATACGACCACATTTTCTAACAAAGGTAGCGTTGAAGTACTCGAAATCGTCTCATTCATACTCGCAGGTACAGCCGCTGCTTGAATGACTTCTTTGGTATCGGCATCCTGTAAAATCGCCATTACAAAAATACGTTCAGCTACCCAGTCTTCATGTATATCAGCAGTGATAGAAAATGTAACTTCTCCTGTTAATTCCGCAGGCAATGTTAATGGAAAACCATTTGCGTCCGATACGTTTTTTCTAAAGACATTAAAATGCAAATCCTCACCATTTGGTGCTTCGTAAAATAACGTATCTTCTGCCAAAACGACGTATAAATTAAGGTTGCCCAAATCATGCACTTCCTCCGTTTGGACGGTGATAAATGCCTCGATAGATTCTGCAGTTTTACTTTGTTGAATATTGATACTGGCAGGCGAAGTCTGACCTTCGTAAGGGGTAAACAATTCTTCATTATCAAACGGACTGCCACCAATAACATCACCTTGAATCACAATTCTTGGTGTACTTCCATAAACGCCATAGAAATTAGTACGCGCATCATTTTCAGCTGGATTGTGTTGATACAAAACGCAATTGGCATAAGGTGCGCTTGGATGCGTCGCCAAATGTAGAATCTCTGGATGATTATCCAAGTTAGCAAACAACTGAGGATTTTTAAATCCACAAATACCGCAGCGAGTATTGGTGAAATGTTCAACAACAATCGTCTTAGATACCTGAGCAGCCAGCGTTTGACCTATGAAAAAAGTAGCCAAGAAAAGTAGATTTTTAAGCATGGTATTAATTTTATTAATTGATTTTGAAAGAATCTGCCAACGATATACATTTAGTACCGTCGGCAGATTAGCTTTGAGTTTTAAAAATACATGTAAAGATAAAATCCAGTTATCACAGAAGTATCACAAAAACCATTAATTTCTAAAAAGTTGTAAAAAAAAAATAATTTTCCCTGTCACATTTCCCTACAAATTCAAATTTTTACTATCTTTGTGATTGTAATTGGAAATTGAGGAAAGGCTTAATCATTCTTATTATTTGCAGATACCTCATTTTAAACAAACTATTAAAAACTACAATCTGCAAATTTCATCATTCATTCTCATCAATTTCCTACTGTTTTAAGGACTTCTACATCATACAAAATACGATAGTTGAGATTAATTTTCAACAGTTATACAACCCCCTTGTATAATTTCGTAATCTTCAAGGACATCTCAAATTAGGACATCTTCCCACAAGGTACATCTACGGTGTTGCTCTTAGGCAAAATACTTCTGCCTAAAACCTATTTTCAATCCCCTTATTTTAGTTGAAAATTGGCGCAATAACTTATTGGTTATTAGTTGATTGGTTGATTTAAAAATTAACCAGCAATCATTTATGATAACTTTTTTGAAGAAATGCTTCAAAAGAGACAGTGATTTTAATGCCCTATTTTATTATTTAAACAGTAGACTTATTTACACACAAGTCTAATCCTTAAAATAAAATCCTATTAATGAAACGTGAGTTTTACAATTTTACGAACATGAAAAAAATGAAAAAAAGCATCACAACAGGTTGTTGGCTATTGATTTTTGGATTACTCTCTTTTGCCACACAAGCGCAACTGACTGTTACTTTAAATCCAACACACCCAACCTGTGGGTCTGTCCCTAATGGTTCGGTCTCCTCGAATGTTTCAGGTGGTACGGGCAACTATTCCTACTTTTGGAATACTGGCGCGACAACTCCAGACATCACCAACGTTTTGGCAGGAACTTACTCCTTGACCGTTACCGACGTCTCTGGTAGTACTGGTACAGCCTCGGTTACGATGGATGCTCCACCTACAATTGGCGCGACCATTTCAAGTAGCTGTACTGCACCTTTGAGTGCGACTGCAAATGTCACAGGTGGCGTAGCTCCATTCATGTATATGTGGTCGAATGGCGGCAATACACCTACTATCACCAATCTTTCTCCAGCAGAATATTGTGTGACCATTATGGATGCAAATACCTGTGGGACAATTGTTTGTGCAGATATTGGGCAAGGACCAAACGTTGCGGTGACGACAACAGATACGGGTTGTACAGGCAACACAGGGACAGCAACTGCTAATCTAAGCAATGGCAATGGACCATACACTTACCAGTGGAATACGGGCGCAACTTCGCAGATGATTTCGAATCTTGGAGTTGGGACTTACACGGTTACCGTAACGGGTAGCAATGGTTGTTCCGCAGTATCGAGTGGTACGGTGGCAAGTTCAGGCGGTAGTTTTTCTGTTTGGTTAAATGCAACACCTCCTGGCTGTTCGGGCGCGGCAACGGGTTCTATCACAGCTATGGCAAATGGTGGAACATTTCCTTATACTTATAATTGGAGTAATGGCGGCAATACGCAAACGATTACAAATTTGACTGCAGGGACATATAGTGTGACCGTGACGGATGCGCAAGGTTGTTCTTCTGTTAAAACGGCGACTTTAGAATCAGCTTCTACGGTAATGGTCTGGGCATCAAGCACTCCAACGTCTTGTAATGGGTCAAATGACGGAACTGCAACTGCCAATGGAATGGGCGGCTTGCAACCTTATACTTACCAATGGAGCAACGGCGCGACGGGCGGATTTATCACTAATTTAGCGGCTGGTACTTATACCGTAACTGCAACAGACGCAGCGGGATGTACAGGGTCGGCTTCCGTAACGGTTTCGGCAGCAGCACCATTTTCATTGAATGTAACAAGTAGCGACGCGACGATGTGTGGTAACGGAAACGGCACTGCAACAGCAAACCCAAACGGTGGTACAGCACCTTATGCTTATCAATGGAGTAATGGTGGTAGTACTCAGACTATTTCCAATCTTTTTGCAGGCACTTATGGAGTAACAGTAACGGATGCCAACGGTTGTACTTCAATAGGTTCAACAGTTGTAGGACAGCCTGCCGATTTAATCATTTCCATTCAATCTTCACCGACGGTTTGTAATAATACTTTTACGGGTAGTGCAACGGCGTTTCCATTTGGTGGTACCGCTCCATTTACTTATCAGTGGAGCAACGGCGGCACGACTCAAACTATTGACAATTTAGCGGCGGGCACTTATACAGTAACTGTTTTTGATTCAGGTGGTTGTATGGGCACTTCATCGACGACTATCAATGGCGCACCAGAATTGACTATTGACGCCGTCATTACCAACGTACTCTGCTACACCGACGCGACGGGCAGCATCGAAGCAGAAGGTTGGGGGGGTACACCTCCCTACACTTACCAATGGAATACTGGTCAAACGACAGGTACAATCTCGAACTTAACTGCTGGAAGTTATACCGTAACGGTTAGCGACGTAGCAGGTTGTTCTGTTGCTGCAACCTTCACCGTGACAGAGCCAATGCCAATAATGATTGACATTACGACGAATGACGATGCTTGTGCAGGCAGTAATTCAGGGACGGCAACCGCTACAGCTTCGGCTGGCGTTGCCCCTTATTCATACAATTGGAGTAATGGTCAAAATGGTCAAACGATTACCAATTTGGCGGCGGGCAGCTATTTTGTAACGGTTACGGATGCCAATGCTTGTACGGCAGTTGGTTTGGCAATAATTAATGCTTCACCTGGCATTAATGTTTCTGTTTCAAAAAATAACGCGACTTGTTTTGGTGGAAATAACGGCTCGGCGATGGCAAATCCAATCGGCGGCACTGCACCATTTTCATACCAATGGAATACTGGTCAAAATACGCAAACCATCAATAATCTAACCGCTGGAACGTATTCAGTAACGGTTACAGATGCGAATGGTTGTACGGCAACAGGTTCAGTAAATGTAACTCAACCACCAGCAATTGCCATTAATATTTCTTCAACTCCAAGCGTTTGTACAGGCAACACCAATGGTATGGCGACGGCTTCCGCAAACGGTGGAACGGCTCCTTATTCCTATCTTTGGAATACTGGTGCGACTACGACTACTATTTCAAATCTTGCTCCGGGTACTTATTTAGTAACCGTGACAGACGATAACAACTGTACACAAACTGCATCAACGACGATTTTAGAAAGCGCGAATTATACCATTGATTTGGCGACAGCCGATGTGATTTGTAATGGCGAATCTTCAGGTAGCGCACTCGTTTCGGGTTGGGGCGGTACACCGCCTTATACTTATATTTGGAGCAATGGTTCGACCGACCCTAGTCAAACGGGATTGGCCGCAGGAACGTACATGGTCACGGTGACGGACGCAGCGGGTTGTGTGATAGTAGAAGATGTTGTAATTAACGAGCCATCAGTTTTGGTTGTTTCCGCAACAGGAACTGACCCAGGCTGTGCAGGTACAACGGGTACTGCTACCGCAAATGCGTCAGGTGGCGTTCCTCCATATACTTATCAATGGAATAATTTCCAAACGACACAAACGATTTCTAACCTTGCACCGGGCACCTATGCAGTGACTGTTTTGGATGCTAATTTCTGTTCTCAAACGGCTTCCATTACGATAAACTCCGGTGGGTCAAACGTTACTGCAAGTGTTCAGACAACAGATATTTCTTGTTTCGGTGGTAACAACGGAACAGCGACAGCGACAGCAAATAATGGCGTTGCCCCATTCACTTACGCATGGAGTAATGGTGGCAATACGCAGACAATCAGTAGCTTATCGGTAGGAACATATACCGTCACCATTACGGATAATGCAGGCTGTACTGCAACGAGTGCGGGCACAGTTTCACAACCAACACAAGTCAATGTCAACGTTACCGACAATGATATTTCTTGCTTTGGTGCAAATGATGGCTCCGCAACTGCTTCCGCAAATGGCGGTACACCTGGCTATACTTATGCATGGAGTAACGGTGGCAATACAGCAATAATTAGTAATCTATCGGCAGGTACTTACACGGTTACGGTTTCAGATTCAAATGGCTGTACGACGTCTGGTTCAACAACGATTACAGAGCCAAATGAGATTAGTGTAAATGTAACAACGACGCCAGCAGTATGTGGTTTCAATAATGGAACGGCTTCGGCAGCAGCTTCTGGTGGTAATGTTCCTTATACTTATGCCTGGAGCAATGGCGGCACAGGCATGACGCAAACAGATTTGGCAGCAGGGACTTACACCGTGACGGTTACTGATAATTCAGGTTGTACCCAAGTCGCATCAGGTGCGGTAATGGGCATGGACGTTCCCGACGTAACCGCTTCTTCCACGCCAAATTCTTGTTTTGGTGGCAATGACGGAACAGCGACTGCAAACGGTACTGGTGGTAATCCTCCATATTCTTATATGTGGACAACAGGCGCAACCACACAGACTATTTCAAACTTAGCAGCGGGCAGTTACACCGTAACTTTGACCGATAGTTTTGGCTGTACAAATACCAGCTCAACCACCGTTTCACAGCCAACAAATATTGTTTTAACGGTCAATAGTACCGACGAAACTTGTCAAGGTAACAATAATGGAACCGCAACAGCCTCTGCAACTGGCGGTATGCCGGGTTATACCTATTCATGGAGCAATGGCGCAACTGGTTCAACGATTACAAACCTGGCATTAGGAACTTATTCTGTAACGGCAACTGACGCAAATGGCTGTACCAAAGTCGGTTCAACCACTGTCAATCCGGGCGGCAATTTATCTGTCAATGCAACGGGCATAAACGTTTCGTGCAATGGCGGTAATGATGGTTCTGCTTCTGCATCTACCAATGGCGGTTCTGCCCCATACACCTACGCATGGAGTAATGGCGGCAACAGTTCAACTATAAATACCTTGATGGTTGGGACTTACACGGTCACGGCTACAGACCAAAACGGTTGTACAGGCACAGACGTAGTAATGATAACTCAGCCTTCAGCGATTACCATTAATTTATCAGTAACTGACCCAGGTTGTGCTAATGACGATGGTTCGATAACAGGAATGCCAAGCGGCGGGACTGCTCCATATACTTACGCATGGAGTAACGGTGGCAATACAGCAACGATTTCCAATCTATCAGCTGCGATGTATTCAGTGACGGTGACAGATGCAAATGGTTGTACCAATACTGCTTCCGCAACCTTGACTGCACCACCTGCAATTAACGTAACAGTGACTGCAATGAATACTTGTTTAGGTCAAAATAATGGCTCTGCTACGGCAAACCCAACAGGCGGCAATGGCTACACTTACGCATGGAGTAATGGTGGCAATATGCAGACTATCAATAACTTAGCTGTTGGCACTTATTCGGTAACAGTAACGAGTTCGGATGGTTGTACTGCAACGGCGAGTACGATGGTTTCAACAGCACAAGGGCCAAATTGTATGATTACTCCTACTATGGCAATTAGCAGTCTTGGCGCGAATGATGGTGAATTGACCGTTAACTCTGGTTCTGCTAATCCAACAGATACTTATCAATGGAATACAGGTGCGACTACGCAATCTATTGGCAATTTATCCGCAGGGACTTACACCGTTACGGTAACGGCAGCGAATGGCTGTACGTCTACTTGTCAGGCAACATTGAGTGACCCAAGTGCATGTGATAATATCACGGATGCTGGGACAATTTGTTGTGACCAGGTACTTTGTGGACCTGGTTCGGATGCTGATCCAATATTGGAAACGACTCCAGCAACTGGCGGTAGTGGCCCCATTGAATATTTATGGATGAAATCTGATGTAGGAGGTACATTTAATCCAAATACCTGGATGATTATTCCGGGCGCAACCGGACCAAATTATGATCCGGGATTAATTTACGAGACTACTTATTATGTAAGATGTGTTCGTAGAAATCCTTGTGTGAATTATTTGGAAACTAACTTTGTGACCATTACAGTAGACAATCAATCGACGGCGATTATTCAAGGTCCGGATTTTGTTTGTCAAGGAGAAGCGAATGATTTTACGGCAACCTTTGCAGGTACGGGCGCGACTTATCAATGGACGTTTAGCGGTGGTGCGAGTGTTGCTACTTCTAATAACATTAGTGTACCAAATGTGGTTTGGAATTCTTTAGGTTCTAAAACGGTAACTTTGACCGTAACGAATAATGGGTGTACGACGATGAATACCATGACGGTATTTGTTTCGAATAGCCCAGTATTTTGCGGTAGTCCATTACAGATTGTGGCGACTCCATTGAGTCAAGACGTGGTTTCTATTGATTGGAATATGGAGATGCCAGCGGACGAAGACTATATCTTTACGGTAGAACGGTCAGGTGACGGTATTGAGTTTACCGCTTTAGAAGAAATGACGGAAGGCTTGAACAACACGTCAACTTTCCAGTATTTTGACCAATCGCCGAAGAAAGGGCGTAGTTTTTATCGAGTCAAATTGGAAGATATGGACGGTAATTTAGTTTACTCCAATGTGGAAGAAATCAAGTTGACCGCTAATTTGGACTTGGCTTTCTTGTATCCGAATCCAGCTGGAGATTTTATGTATTTAGAAATTCTGGATGACTTGGATGCAGATGAAATCACTATAGAATTGATAGCACCAAACGGTATCATTATCGACAATATTCCAATGGAAATAGGTGCAGTACGCACAAGAGTGGACTTGTCGGATTATCCAGAGGGTGTTTATTTCTTGGTTTTAAATTATAATGGCAACCGTCAGAAAACGATGCGGGTAGTGAAGTTGTAATTTAAAATTGGAATGTTAGAATATTTTTAATTTTTTGTCAACTCTTTTTTTGATAAAAAATTAAATCAGCATGCCGTCGATACAGTGATGTATCGGCGGCATTTTTTTATCCCTCAATAACC
>CAYUNA010000164.1:0-6327 GCA_964445895.1 uncultured Saprospiraceae bacterium
CTAATTGCTAATTGCTAATTTTAAAATATGGACAACGAACAAAATTTAGATTACTTATCAGAAGATGTGCAGGAAATCCTCAGCACGCCACCGTCCTGGGTAATGACCTGGGGGACAGCGGCGATTGTAATGGTGCTGTTTTTGATGGGGATTGTCGGGTATTTTTTTAAATATCCAGAAATGGTATCGGGTAGGGTAGAATTGACGACACCACTGCCACCAGAGCCAGTAATTGCTATTGAATCTATGACTATCGCTGAATTTTTAAAAAAAGAAGGGGAAGAAGTAGAGACGGATGAGTTGTTGGCAATACGAGATAATGCAGCAGTAAAAGCGGATGTTTTTGATTTGGAAAGAGATGTTAAACAATTGTTGCTGGAGAAAGAACGATTGGTGAATTACGAGGTTCGCAATAATTTACAATTGGGTGAAATTAGTCGGGATTATTTTACGTTTATCAATTCATTTAAGAAGTTTTCTTTTGAAGAAAAGGATGACTTTAGTGAGCAACGAATGCGGGAGTTGGATAGAAAACGACGGAATGAACGAAAGAAAACACGCTCGTTAGAAGAACGATTAAAAGTAGCAAAGTCAGATTTGGTCTCAGCCGAAAAGCAGCTTCGATTGAAGCAAACGGAGTATTCTAAAGCAGATTCGATAGAACAGAGGTTTTATGAAAATGAATTGTATGATGTTTCTCAGGATGTCAAAGATAAAAAGAAAGAAATTGCTGTCATTCAGCAAGAAATATCTAGCAGCTATCTGGGACAAAGTGAAATTACCATCAAGGAATTGGAAGTTCAATACGAATCAGAATCGAGTGAAAAGCAGACTTTAGAAAGTTTAATTCAAAGTTTGCAATTGCTACAAAGTTCGATTGAAAATTGGAAAACCAAAAACCTCATTCACGCACCAATTAGTGGTAAGGTAACTTTTTTTGGACAAGATTTGCAGAGTAAAGTTTTTCAAGCCAATCAAGAAATTTTATCTATTATTCCAAAACAAGAAGAAGAAAAATATATAGGGAATATTCGCTTACCGATTTTAAAAACAGTCAAACTGAAAGAAGGACAAGAAGTACGTTTGAAGTTTGACCGCTATCCGTTTCGAGAATGGGGATATGTGGTGGGGAAGATTGGAAAAATGACGCATTTACAACGAGAAGAAGAGTCTATTATTCAAGTAGATTTGCCATCGGGATTGGTGACCAATAAAGAAAAAGAAATTCCATTTCAATATTCGATGGGCGGAAAAGCAGAGGTTGTTACGGCGGATAAACGGTTTATTACGAGGATGTTGGATGAGTTCTTTTAGACGACGCAGGGCTATCGATATATGGTTCACGGGGGCTTTAGGCTAATTCAAAAATTAGGGGATAATATTTGAATTTCGTAATTGATGAAATTATCGTATTTAAAAAAAATTACATTCCCTAAATTTTACTTGCTTTAAAACTTAAAAACACCTACGTTTGTCTTAGTTTTTTAAAAAGACATAATTATTCTATGAATCTTAGCTCTAAAAACGTAGAATAGATATGTCCGAGTACTTAAATCAAATATATTGGTGAAAAATGCATTGACCAATATTAAAGATACACTAATACACCAGAATACATGGCTACAATAGCAGCAAATCCGTTATCGCACTTGGTTCAGAACATGGCTGAATCGGCGACCATCAAAATGTCTCAATTGGCTCGGGAACTCAAGGGTCAGGGGCATGATGTGATTAGTTTGAGTTTGGGCGAACCTGATTTTGACACGCCTGACCACATCAAAGAAGCCGCAAAAGCTGCTTTGGATGAAGGCTACACGAAATATACGCCTGTGCCCGGCTTGCTGGAATTGCGACAGGCGATTTGTACGAAATTGAAGCGCGACAATGAGTTGGAGTTTGATCCGACTCAGATTGTGGTGTCGAATGGGTCGAAGCAGTGCATCGCCAATTTGTGTTTGGCACTGTTGGATAAAGGCGACGAAGCGATTGTTTTTGCGCCATATTGGGTGAGTTATTCTGCAATTATCGAGATGGTTGGTGGGACGGTCGTTCCTGTAGCTGCGGGAATTGAGCAGGATTTTAAAATTTCGGCGGCGCAACTGGAAGAAGCGATTACAAATAAGACGAAAATTGTCTTGTTTTCTTCGCCTTGTAACCCAACGGGCTCAGTTTATACTCGTCCAGAATTGGAAGCATTGGCGGCGGTGATTGCCAAATATGATGACATTGTGGTCTTGTCTGACGAGATTTATGAATACATTAATTTTACAGGCAAACACGCGAGTATTGGCTCGATTGAAAGCGTGAAAGACCGTACCGTAACGATTAACGGTTTTGCGAAAGGCTACGCGATGACGGGCTGGCGATTGGGCTATATGGCAGGACCAAAATGGTTGGCAGCGGCTTGTTCCAAAATTCAAGGACAATTCACCTCGGGCGCGAATGCTTTTGGTCAAAAAGCAGCAGTTACGGCATTGTTGGGCGATATGAACCCGACTTATGAGATGCGCAAAGCCTATTTGAAACGCCGAAATTTGATGATTGAATTGCTTCGCGAAATTCCGGGAATGCAGGTCAATGTCCCGACGGGCGCGTTTTATTTGTTTCCAAATATCACCAATTATTACGGCAAATCGTATGGCGATATTACGATTAACAATTCAATTGATTTTTGTGAATTTTTGCTCTATACCGCGCATGTGGCGACGGTGCCGGGTGAACCATTTGGGGATGACAATTGCTTTCGGTTGAGTTATGCGGCGTCGGAGAAGGAATTGCGGGAAGCGGTGAAGCGGATTGGGGAAGCGGTGGCGAAGTTGAAGTAGGGATTAATGTTTTTTAGTACATAAGTTGAAGAAAAGATGTTCAAGATTTAAGATTCTGGACATCTTTTTTTTTTGTAAAAATTTAAAAAATGAAAGTTTACTTTTCTCTTTGTCTCGTGTTTTTATTCTCTATTTCTTTAGCTTTCGGGCAAAAAACTACGATTTTTGAGTATTTTGAATTGGAAAAACAGGATTGTTTACACAAAATGAAAGAACAATTTGAACCAGGGACTGCGGTAGTTTTTGATGAGTCTGTCTCCATACCCAATCCGTTGAGTCCCCCAATTGCTAACGAAAATACTACTGAAAACGAAACTTATCTAACAGAACTGAGGAAATTAAAATTGGCTATTGCAGACCTGCCTAATTTTGAAAAAACACGGTTTACCTTAGCCAATGGAGATTATCCTTTTAGAAAAGGAAAGTTATGGGGAATGAAAAATAGTCGAGGAAAGGTGCAGGTCAAGCCTAAGTTTACCCAGATTTATGGTGATAAAACAGCAACCTATTCCATAGATAAGTCTCAAAATGGATACGTCGGATGCATTGGGGCAAAATGTAATTATTATCGTAAAAATAAAAAGGTGCTACCGAAAGATTGGTTTTATATCAAAAGAATCAATTCATCGACTTTTATTGTTCGCGGCAAGCAAGGATATGGCGTGCAAGTCAACAAAAAAATGCTTATCACTCCTGATAAACCACGGATTCGTCACAATGTTTTTGGGCAATATAGTGCCTTTTATTTTTATGATAAAACAAAGAGAATAACTACGGTAATCACCAATGAAGGAGATAGCTATTTCATAAATGGGTTCATTGAAGAAATTGAATATCTCGGAAAAGATTATATTTTATTAAACGGAGAGTTAATTCATCGAACCACCAAAAAAATGCTGCTTTGCGACGAAGGATTTACCATTTCTATATTTAATGTTGAACATAAATTGTTTCTTTTAGAAAATAAAAATAAAGTATATTTAATTGATAGCGAGGGGAATATGATATATGAAAGAAGTTTTAAAAAAATCAGAAACCATCCTGATAATGGACATTATTTAGTGGAAGGATATGACGAGGGTGGTGGGTCGAGATTGAATCGAGGCTTGTTAAATGGAGCTGGACAAATGGTTGTCCCCTTGAAATATAAATATGCAGAATCGAAATTTGATTATTTCTTTGTAACAAATCATGATGGAGAATCGGGTGTTTTAGACAGCTTAGGCAACGTTTTAATTCCTTTTGACAGGTTTCGAACTCAGCCAATTAATGATAGTTTAATCTATCGTGCTCCCATTCCAGAATTAACTAAAACTAAAGTTATTCAACTACCAAAAGGAAACACATTGGCAGATTCTTTGGATTTGGCCCGATTACATCGAGAATATTTTTGTGATGGCGAAATCTTTCATGCAGTTAGTGGTAAGGGACAAAAAGAAACCAGTTTTTACGTTGATAAAAATTTTCAGCGCATCGGCAAAACAAATATCACTTCCAGAATTTTTGACCTTAAAAATAGAGGCGTTTGGCATTTTAAAGATACAAAGATGAAAGATGGGGTTGAATATTATACCTGCGATGGTCAACAATTTAGCTTAATGATTGATGGCGAAAAAGTTACCATATTTCAAGGTATTTCTCTGTTGCGTTCTGGTTGCCATCTGGTGAGGTTGCTCAATGGTGATTCCTATTTTTTATTAAAAGATAAACGGTTACAAAAAATAGAGTTTCCATTTGGGCGGACTGCTCATTTCAGTATTTCGGCATTTACACTTATTGCAAACAAAGAAACCAACAAGTGGGGACTTTTCGACGAACGGGGAAAGCCATTTTTGCCACCAATCTTCGACCATATTTCTACAAGTTATGGTGGTCAGTATTTGCGGGTAGCAGTTGGGCAGGATTTTGTTCAATATGTGGACATGGAAGGTAATTTAATTTTAGAAAATTATCCACAAGTGAAAGAACATCTGACGGCCAATCTTTTTCTTATTGAAGAAGGAGGTAAAAAAGGAGTTGTTGACGACGCTGGAAATATAATTGTACCTACTTCCTACAAGTATTGTGACAGAATAGGCGGTCTTTTAAACATGAGTAATGGTGATGGGGTTTTTCTGTATTCGTATGAAGGAGAACTCATTGGAAAAATAGAATAACTACTTTTCTTACCTTTGCGCCCTGATTTGAAATTCTGACCAAAAAAAAGAAAATTAAACATGTCATTAAAACAATCTCCATACCTCCTCTACGCCGACGCAGAAGGCAACGTGTTTGAAGACGAAACGCTCTACGCGATTGGTCGCAGCGGTTGGTTTGCCGACCCCGTGCCGACCGAAGATTGGATAGAATTGCCGACGGGCGGGAGTCTGTACAACCTGCCTGACCGCATTCCGTTGGGGCAAGATGTGCGCACGGGCGAGATTCGGGAATGTGACCGAGGGTATGCGGTGGCAGCCTTCATTCCGCCGGCATACACGGGACTGTATATGGCGAGTTTCCTGGCAGATGATGATGCGGAGACTTTGCCCTTGTTTTGCTACACGGCGGTTGGTTTTTCTGATGAAAAATTCTATGTGCCAGCGGTCAGAATTGAAAATGACATTCGGCAAGAATCCGAGGGTTTTGATGATGAAATGGTGCGACAAAGTGTCGAAAATTTACTACAAAAATATCCACAAAATCGCTTGGTTGAACACCTGGCAAATAATTGTGCGTTGACCTACACTTGCCCCGCTGCCCGCAACTATTTTATGGGGCGTTGGGAGTGTCCAATTCCTGCAAGTCCGGCGTGTAATTCCAATTGTTTGGGGTGTATTTCTTTTCAGCCAGAAAGCGAGTCGATTACCTCCGCACAAGACCGTTTGCGCTTCAAACCAACGGCGGGCGAGATTGTAGAATATACCGTTCCGCACCTCGAAAGTGCTGATTTTCCGATAGTTAGCTTCGGTCAGGGCTGCGAAGGTGAGCCGCTGTTGATGTGGGAAACGATTAAAGAATCCATTATTCAAATTCGGAAATTCACGCAAAAAGGCAGCATCAATATTAACACTAACGGAAGTATGCCGAAGGCGGTGGCGGAGTTGGCAAAAGTAGGTTTGGACAGCATTCGCGTGAGCACCAATTCTGTGCAAAAATGGCTTTATACGGCTTACTACAAACCCAATAATTACCAGTTTGAGGACATCATCGAAAGCATCAAAATCATGAATGACGCGGGCGGTTGGACGAGCCTAAATTATTTTGTTTTTCCCGGGTTAACAGATAGTGTGGAGGAGTACGAAGCGTTGCGAAAAGTGATTAAAGAGACGGGCTTAAAAATGATTCAGTGGCGAAATTTCAACATTGACCCCGATTGGTATATGGGTAAAGTGAATGCGATGGAAACGGGCGATATTTTAGGGGTCAAACAGTTGATGCACTTGATAAAAGAGGAATTTCCACATATCAAATATGGATATTACAATCCACCGATGGAACGGATGAAGGGGGATTATGAGGTGGA
>CAYUNA010000164.1:6427-8160 GCA_964445895.1 uncultured Saprospiraceae bacterium
TACCTCGGCATCATTCACCGACTCGACCGCGTGACTTCGGGCGTATTACTTTTAGCTAAAAAGAAATCATTTTTAAAAGCACTCAACGAGCAATTTCGCCTACGCAAAGTTCAAAAAACGTATCAAGCTGTTGTTGAAAATAAGCCTGAACTTTCAGCTGCCAATCTGGTGCATTTTTTAGCAAAAGACCAGCAAAACAAGCGCGCCATTATTTTAGAAAATGCCGAAAAAGGAGCACAAGAAGTCAAACTGCATTATCGAATTTTAAAAGAAATCAACGGGCAGTTTTTATTAGAAATCCATCCCAAAACGGGCAAGTTTCATCAAATCCGTGCGCAATTAGCTGCCATCGGTTGCCCTATTTTAAATGATGAAAAATATGGAGCTGAATTAATTGCCGATAAAAGAACGATTGCCCTTCACGCGGCTCAATTAACTTTCATTCATCCCATTTCAAATGAAAAAATATACATCAAAGCAGACTATTCCAGTAGCTTTTTTCAAAAATTTTAATATTTCAGAAATAGTAATTCAAGGCTTTTAGCTATCTTCGCGCACCATTTTTGAAAAATCGAGGTGTAACGTGAGGTAATTTTCCAAATTACTTTATCTGATTAGCGCAATTTGAAAAATTACGTCACGTTAGACTCCAACACAAAATATAATGCAGCAGCCCATTATTAGCGGAATTCAACAAATCGGCGTCGGCATCCCCGATGTACACGAGGCATTTAAGTGGTATCGGCAAAATTTTGGGGTAGATATTCCAATATTGGACGCACCTGGTACGGCAGAATTGATGTTGCCTTACACAGGTGGAAAGCCACACGAACGCCACGCGATTTTGGCAATCAATATCCAAGGTGGTGGTGGAATGGAGATTTGGCAATACATGAGTCGCCAGCCGCAGCCCGCAAAATTTGAGGTTCAATTAGGAGATTTAGGTATTTTTATTGCCAAAGTCAAAAGTCGAAATGTGCGCGCTACCTACGATGAAATGAAGCGCAAAAACCTGGATTTGGTGACGGATGTAGTTAAAGACCCGAAGGGCGATTCTCACTTTTATGTGCGTGACCCTTATGGCAATATCTTTGAAGTTGTCGAGGGCGAATCCTGGTTTAAAAAGAATGGTCGATTGACGGGCGGAATGTACGGATGCGTTGTTGGTGTGACGGATATGGAAGCGGCAAAAACGTTTTATAAAAATGTGTTGGGTTACGATGTTGTGGTATATCAAGAGGAAGGGCAATTCGCTGATTATGAAGGGATTATCGGCGGTGGTGATACCTTTGAACGGGTGTTGATTCGACACAGCCAAGAGCGAAAAGGTGCATTTAGTCGCTTGCTGGGAGCGAGTGAAATTGAGTTGGTGGCTGTTAAAAATCGCGCGCCTAAAAAGATTTATGAGAACCGTTTTTGGGGTGACTTAGGCTTCATACATTTGACATTTGATATTCGGGGAATGGAGGCGATGAAGCAGCATTGTGCCGCGAATGGACATCCGTTTACCGTTGATAGTCGCAAGGGCGATGAAGTATTTGATATGGGCGAAGCTGCGGGGCATTTTTCGTATATCGAAGATCCTGACGGCACGTTGATTGAATTTGTAGAAACGCATAAAGTACCTGTCGTGAAAGCGCTGGGACTTAACCTAAATTTAGGCAATCGACCGCCAGAGAAAGCGTTGCCGGATTGGATGGTGAAGGCATTGGGGTTTGGGAGAGTGAAGGATT
>CAYUNA010000165.1:0-8110 GCA_964445895.1 uncultured Saprospiraceae bacterium
AATTACCTTGATTAAAAATCAGATAGAGTTTTGTACATTTTCTATCTTTTGTCCGCCCGCACCACGAATTTCTTTTTTCAGACGGATAGAAAAAGGTTAAAGAACGAGATTGTATTTAAAAAATTATCAAATTGATGACCAAGTCGATATATTTCCATACCGTAGGTAATGAGTACACTGTAACATCAATTCAGGTAATCATAACAAACCATTCTTCACTTGACTGTCAACATCACCCAAAATGAATTTACCGAATCAAAGTCACATCTCCTTCTTCTACAAGAATTTCGCCATCATCCCCCACTTGATATTGAATATAATAAATATACACATCGGCTGCTAAAGGACTTCCTTCATCATTATCTTTTCCGCCATTCCATTGAGCATCAGTAGAAGTAGCATTTTGTACTTCAAAAACGACATTCCCCCAGCGGTTATATATTCGATAATCCAAAACAGTCACTGGTACATCTCCGGTTACTAACCCAAAAACATCGTTATTGTCGTCATTATTCGGTGTAAAAGCGTTTGGAATTTGTACATCAACAATGCTTACAGTTACCAACGCAGAATCTGCCGAACAATTATTGGCGTCGGTAAAAAAGACTTGATATTCATTGATTGGTTCGGTTGGACTTACCAAAATGGAACTGGTATTGCCAATTTCATTATCATCAAAAATCCATGTATAGTCGCCTGGAACTTCGCCGCTACCATTATTGTAAACAGCCGTTGCGGTTAAGGTAACCATTTCATCAGCCTGAATTGTCGTGTCTGCTGAAACAACTAAACTATAACCTGAAATTACCTCCACGGTTGTTGAATCCACAAAGTCAGCGCACACTGTTCCGTTAGACACCGTAACAAAATATTCGGCAGTCTCTGCAGGCGTAACGATTTGCGTAGGTTCGGTGGAGTTATTGACAGATGGGTCTTGCGTGGATGACCATTGATAATTAAAATCAGGATTGCCATCTGGATTCAGCGTAACCGTTTCACCCGGACAAATTGTAGTTTCGACAAGCGTTCCAACGGGTGCTTCAAATACTTCGGCGGTAGCGGCAAACGTTGCTGCCTCACCGCAAGTATTTTCGTAATTAACAGTAAAATCATAAATGCCTGGTTCAGTAATATCCACTAATAAATTCAAATTTTCACAGTTATTACAACTCGCTTGCAATGGTCCGGTCCAGGTGATTGTACCCGGCAAATTGGAACTGAACGTCAATTCGGCAGGTTCGTTATTACAAATTTCAATATCCATCGGCGCGTTATATACGGCTACTTCATTGACAGAAACGGTCAAAGAGCCTGTAAAATCAGGACATGCACCGTTCGTTACTGTCACAAAATATTGCGAGGTTTGTGTAGGATTGACAACAGGACTGGTTTCGTTGGAAGTACCAAAAGTAGCATCGTCGGGGCTTGTCCAGGTGTAGTCAAAATTCGGATTCCCACCATTATTTAAAACAACCGTCTCGTTTTGACAAACGATTGCATTGGCAATATTGGCAGTTGGGCTTTCAAATAAATCTATCGTAATGCTCGCCATTACAGGACATTCAAAACCTTCCAGTTCTACGGAATAAGTAATAGAATTTCCGCTCGTCGGAGTAGTAGCCATCGGATTTGGACATTCGGTACAGCTAAGTCCTTCTCCTGACCAAACCAGTGTACCCGGCAAATCTGTATTTGCCATCAACTGCACAATTTCACCACCACAAACGGGGTCAACGGGGTCAATCGTAATTGCTCCGGATTCCACTACTTCTACATTGACAAAAGTAGTATCACTACAAAATCCATTAGTTGAAATCCGCTGATAAACCGTTGTTTCATTCGCAATTAAAGACATATTAAACAACGAATCGGGCGTTTGAAATCCAGTAGGCGGTGACCATTGGAAAGTAATGTCCTGATATAAAGCGGGTTCGTAGATTGTCGAAGTCAACAACAATGGCGAACCTTGACAAACCATGGTATCCATTGGGTTGATTACCAAATCATTAGGCAACGAGTCCACTCGGATATACACGGAATCACGACGAATACAGCCGTCAATTTCAACAGTTGCAAAATATTGCGTACCAGTTGCAGGGGCAGCAATAACGCTTGTTCCAATATCGGTATTTAAAGACCCATCGTCGGGTGTCCAAATAATTGGCGTAGTCGGATTGGCGAAAGCAGACAAGTCTATCATTTCACCAACACAAATTCCAAAAGTATCTTGTACAGTGACTTCAACCGATATTTGAGTGACACTCACCGTAATCGTTTCTGTATTGGCACAACCATTTCTATCAGCCACTAAAGTATAAGTGGTAGTTTCTGAAGGAAAAGCAATCGGACTCGGCGAAGTGGCATCATCTAAAGACTCCGCTGGCGACCAGGTATAAGTCACACCTGCTTCTTGCATCATCGTACTCAATTGAGTAGAATCTCCTTGGCAAATATTGACATCGGCTGCTAACTCTGCAATTGGCAATGCCGATACCTCCACAAAAATACTATCAAACGAAGGCACAGGACATAAGCCATGACTTATTTCCAATATATAAGTGGTATTCTCTAATGGCATTACCGACGGATTCGCATCAGTCGACGTAAAACCTGCGGGGAAAGACGTCCATTGATAATCAACTCCTGTATCTGGTCCACCCAAATCAACAGTTTCGCCTTCACAAATTTGCATATTATCATTAATGGTATAGGCTGGCGCAGGACTGTCAATGACTTCCAGCGTCATTTCATCGGTAAAAGAACACGAAGGACCAGTGACCGTGACCGTATAGACAATCAATCCCGGATTAACAGCGGTAACAATTGGATCAGCACAATCCGTACAACTTAATGTACCCGCTGGCCCATCCCATGAGTAAGTGACATTTTCAAAATTAGCACCCGCCACAATTTGGATTTCTTCATTCAAACAAACACTCAAATCAGGGCCAGCATCTACTTGCAAAACACCGACTTCTACCGCTAACGTATCAGAACTACAAGCACCAAAAACACCGACTTCAAAAGTCGTCGTTTCGCTAATAGTCACAACAGGATTGGGGCAATTGATACAACTCAACGCAGGGTCAGCCATCCATTGATACAACTCTCCCCCATCGGCAATTAATTGAACCAATTCTCCCGGACAAATCGCCGTATCTCCAGTGATGGTAAATGGGCTTTCTCCCAATCCAAGTACACCGTCATCTGTTAATGTAAAGTCCATACTTATCAGTCCTTCATCAATGTTTCCACCAAAATCTAAGACCAAAACAGCGTACCATTCTCCTGGCATTACAGGAATTGTGGAGACAAATTTATCACCGCCTGCCCCTTCGCAAATATCCGTAATAGCTACACCAGTCACTGGATGAATATCAATCAAGCCCGTCTGCCCAGGTAATCCAGACCAGGTACTCCGAATGGGTTCGTCGGTCAACGTCCCAGGACAAACTTCGGCGTTGGAATCGAAAGGTCCCCAGACATTGATGTCAATATCTGAGTTATTTAAATCATTGGCATCGCCAGCGAGGAAACCGAAATTCCCAGCACTTTGAGCTTCAAAAATAAACCAGGTAAAAAGGTTTGATCCCGTCGTTCCCCAACAACCTAATTGGAAATTATTTTCGGTAGAAGGCACTTGTGACACAGAAATAATAGAAGGCGTTTCATTGCTACATCCATTGATATTCAATGCATTCTCGCAATCTTCTGACGGTGGTAAAACAATCGGGCAATCCACTGTTTGGACATTTATATTAAAATCTGTACAGTTACTCGCATTGGCAACCAAAATGTAATACGTACCTGCTTCTTCTAAAAATGCTGCATTAATCGTTGGGTCAGCTGCGCCAAAATCGCCACCAGCAGAGGCAATACAATCACTCGCAATATTTGGACAATCATTGAAAATGGCAACCCCCGTTTGTACACCAGACCCCGTAATATCAACCATGATACACTCGTCACCAGGGGAATCATAAGTAAAAATGTAATCTTCACCGTTAATAAAAAATTCGTTACAAGGACTATTGGTTACGGTATTTCCAGCAAAACAAGTCGATAAATCATTCGCTACGTACGGTAAAGATGGAATATTCACAGGGTCGTCACAAGAAATAATCGGCGGCTGCGTACAAGTATCTGCCGAACACATCCATTCTAAAACAAAACCTTCATCTGTCACCGAACCATCACTAGTGAATTGAATAGTTACACAGTTGCTGGAAGCTTGTACTTCAAAATTATCGCCCGTACCTGATAGTTCAAATATCTGTGGCGCATTGGTATCCATACCAGCGTAAAAAGTCAGGTTATCCAGATTATTTTCGGTACTATAACTCACTACATTCATAAAAATGCACTGATGAAATTCCGTTGGACATATCGTAAAAGTGCAATTTTCATTATTACCATAATCGCCATCTATCCCTCCTGAATCAAACAACGTTCCTTCACAATTTTGCGCGGTATCGTCGTCACAAATATTAAATTCAGGAATAAATTCCGAAATACAAATGACAAAATCACCTTCGTTTGGCGTAGCAGAAGCAGACCAATCTGTCACCCGTAAAAAGTATTCTAAACCAGGCGTCAACCCTTCTAAATCAATCAGAATCTCACTAGACCCCAGTACAGAACTGGCACAATCCAATTCCTGCAATTCGTCCAGCAAACACTCTCCCCGATAAACGGCAACTTGTGGTTGTACCATTGCCCCATTGGGTCCATCGACTCCCGTTATCGTTACCGAAAAATCGACAATACTACCATCCGCTGGTACATCAAATCTAAACCAAACATCACGTTCCACAATTCCGCCATTGAAACACGCAGGCACTTCAAATAATGGATTGGAGGAAATCATGGACGAAGTTGCCGCTACATTATTGAATGTATCCAATACTGCGGGACAAATGGGTGCAGTTCCTAAATCAATCAAACCTACACAATCATCATTAATTGGTTGCGCAAAGATGGTTGTCAGAGAAAATAGCGAGCAAAATAAAAGTAGTCCTTTTTTCATAAGCTTCGTGAAATCTTTATTAGTTATTAGTGAAAGATAAAACTATAGGCGGTGCGTCAAAAGTAATGCTCTTCTTTAGCCAATTTCTGTCCGCACGCACCACGGAAAATATTTTTTCAGAGGGAGGAACCTTTAATTTTTGTACAAAAATTAAAGGTTCCTCCCTCTATCAACTAGTTCTCTCGCGGTGCGGACGGACTGATGATAACAAAAGAACAAGTAGCATTACTTTTGATACACCGCCAAACTATATAAGTACCCGAACATACTTGTATTTCAGTCATTTAACCTTTTTCTATCCGCCCGCACCACAATTTTCTTTTTTCAGACGGAGCAAAAGCTGGACTTTTAATCAAGGTAATTTATGTGCATATCGTAGGTACTAAATACACTATAATAACTGGTTATTTGAGCCTTTTTTAAAATTTCTTAAACGTAAAATAGCCCTGTCAAATGGGCAGGTTATTATTTCCGGGTACTTAAACACCAAATTTAAACATTTTTTTGAGTTATAGAAAAGATGAAAGGAATTTATTAAAAAAATAGAAATGTGACATCAAGTTTTGTCAGTAGAAGATTACACGCGGCTCAAGGATTCTCAAAGGGGAAAACTGGATTTTTTAGAAAATCCAGTTTTTCCCTTTGAAAACCCCGAGTAGTAAGTCTAGTTATATTGCATTAAGGAACGCGAACTAAATACTATAACTTCGACATCATTTCCCGTAATCTCGCCGCCTTGCCTGTATCCCCTAATTGGTCATAAATCCGTGCGGCTAAGTCGTACGCCGCTTTCATTTTTGGATTTTTTTCAATCGCTTTGATTGCGGTATTGGCAGCTTCGCCCAGGGTTGTTCTATCCTGACTTTCCGCCAAAATCACCGCTTTATAATAATACGCCGCACTAAAGCCCGAATCTATCCGAATTGCTTCATTAAATAGGGCCAAGGCTTCTCCCCTGTTTCCAGTGTTTAGTTTTGCAATTGCTTTGTAATAAACAGCATTAATGTTATCAGGCGCAACGCTTAAGGCTTTGTCTGCTGCTGCCAAGGCGGCATTAAAATCGCGAGCATTGACGTTGGCAACCGCCAGTTTTATCCATGCCAATTCATTGTCAGGATAAGCCTGAACTTCTTGATTAAAATAAGCAATTGCACTATTAAAATCTTTCTGTTTCAACGCTTTTTCTCCTTCGTAGGCAAAATGTGTTGTCTCTTTTTCAATAATCGTCAGCGGCACATCATTCGCATAAATGGTATGAATAGATTTAGATGTTGGCCAAGTTTCATTACGCAAATGTGGCCCTCGAATGTAGCGCGATGGAAAGATAGCATAATCCCATTTTTTACTATATCTATCGTTGTATCGAACATAGACTGTTTTGACTTTACCCCGGTAATTATTGACAAGGTACGCCCGAACGTTGTGCAAATAACTAGTGGCTATCGTAATTTCTTCCATGTTTTCATGCAAAATACCTTCGTCTTCCATCCAGTCAATGGCTTGTTTGACACTCACTCCCCAATAATCCGTTTCATATTCACCAAACGCGCCACCGACACCGCCACTCAACAGATTGAAATAAACATAAGGATATTGGTGATTTCTAACAATAAATAATGTCGTCGATGCCACCATGATTCCCAATAGACTGTATAATGCGTAGGTCGCTATTTTGTTGGGTTTAAAAATCTTTTCTAATTGTAACCAAAACAAACTCGCAATAATTACCATTGGTGGATAGACAAACATCAAGTGTCGCCAGCCATCGTGAATAATGGATTCTTTGGCTATTACATACGCTACAGGGAAAATAGCTGCGAAATAGCACAATAATATAGGAAGAATATGATATCGTTTCAATAATTTTGGTAGAAAAACAAAACTCCCCAATACGCCAAATAATGTATATAATGGGATAGTTCGCCAAATCCAGGTAATGGGATAATGCCAGGCGGTATCGTCAGACATGATGTTTTCTCCTTGAAATAAGAGTCTAATTTTTACACCTAGTTTTTCAAACTCGGTCAACGCTTCCATTGGATGTGAAAATGGGTCAACCAAAGCAAAAGGCCAGAATAAAATTGCGATAATAAAACCGACCAATGAAATACCGACTCCATAAGCCGCGTATTTCCCAACAGTTTTTATCTCCGAAAAAATACCTTTTATGCCATAAGTCATCAAGAAATGAAGCCCCATAAACAACCCCAAATACGCAATCAACAACAATCCACCTGCTCGTGAAGATATCGCTAATGCCATTCCTAAAGCCAGCCCTAATGGGACTTTCCAGCCAGGTTTCGGCATTTTTTTCAAAAGCAAGACTATAAAATACAAGGCTATGGCAAATCCAGCAGCAAAAGGAATATCTTTGGGATTCATCATTGAATGCCCCAAAAATCGGGGCGATAAAAACATCAGTACCAACGTTACTATTCCAGCTCGCCAACCCGCTATTTCCTTTGCCAATAATGCTGTAAATATCATTGCCAATAAGCCAAATAGGGCATTAAAAATGTGCCTAATATTGTGATAAGCAGGATCAAATTTATTGTAGCCCAACGTCTCATTCACTACACCTGTGGTCAAGTCAAAAAAGCCTCCATAAAGGTGCATATTGCCTTTTTCGATGTACAAAGCGGAAGTATCTGCCCCCATTGAAGCATAGTAATCTACCAGACTTTCAGAGTACTTGTTCTGGTATTCATCATCACCATTGATGCCACTACCGAGTGCCAACACGACCAAAATAATGCCCAAGACACCACATAAAATCTTAAATATTTTTCGATATTGCGCATCGTTTTCTGTCGCCACAGCGTCACGGATAAGGTAAGTTTTAGGTTTTGGTGGAGCTACTTTTTTTCTGGAAACAGTTGATTTACTTTTTGTTGATTTTGTTGGCTTCTTTTTGCTCATATTTGAAAATTGTGAGTGAATGCGCTTAAGTGAAATGAATTCAATAACTTGAACCATTATGCTTGTTCTTTTTCCTTCTAAAAACCTTTAAAAATAAGTCCGTAACAGCGGCTAAGTACATGACACTATTTATGTGGATAATTTTGACAGAGAGATTTTTTCGAT
>CAYUNA010000166.1:0-8098 GCA_964445895.1 uncultured Saprospiraceae bacterium
CCAAAAGCGAGGTGGCTTTAGCCGCCGAGCAAAACGTAAAGAAAGTTTTTACACACTGTACTAAGCTACTAAAACACACAAAAAATTAAGACTTTTATATTCTCATAAATTCGCAATTGTATATGAAAATTTTCACCAGAATCTTACCCATTCTAACCTTTATTGTAATTTTTAGTTGTCAAAATGAGCCGACGAATTCCGTCAAAATTGAACGACCACATAGCCCTTGGGTTTTTCGGTCAGTCATGGATTCAATGCCGCGTATGGTCACCTTAGCTTTGCATGACAATCTATGGGCAAGTTACCATACACAGACAGGCGCATTGTATAAAACCTGGCGTGGAGGCGTCAATTTTGACGGTGCAGTCTATACGACCGCACACGGGCCGCAGCCTTCTTCCCTGGGTAATGGTTGGACAAAAAACAATCATCAAGAACCCTGGCTGCTTTCGCAAAATGGGCAAGAATCAAAGCCGAAATTTCAATACAAAGGGCATGAATTTAAAAATGGACATGCCTTATTAAAATATGAGTTAACAACGGCAGATGGTCAAAAAATTGAGGTGACGGAACAGCCTGAATTCATCGAAAAAGAAGGTAAGAAAATGGGGTTTGAGCGTATTTTTACGACTAAAAATGTGCCTGCTGGAACACAAGTTATTTTAAAAACTAATGTAAATTCAGTCGCTTTAGAAACAGCAATTGAAACGGATGGCGAGTTTCAAATTTCTAATAAAAAAGAACGCTTATTTAAAAAAATTAGTGGCATTGACGTAGATGGAAAATTGGTTTTAAATAGCAATAGTACAACTCGTTTTGCTACTAATTATACTAAAAAGCCATTATTGGAAAACACCAATAAAATAGTCGGACAAGAAGAGGAAGAAGACTTACCTGCGGGCTACAAACTCATTGCTCGAAATGATTGTAAAACTTGTCACAATACTTACGTTAATACCGTCGGTCCATCCTATAAAGATGTGGCTAAAAAATATCGGAATTCTCCCGAAAATGTAGCAATGTTGGTCAGTAAAGTCAAAAATGGCGGCGGCGGCGTTTGGGGAGAAGCAGTCATGACAGCACACCCCGACTTGTCAGAAACAGACATCAAAACGATGGTCGAATACATCATGGAATTAGATGCTGAAACCGAGGCAGCGAACATGGCAAAACAAGCCGCGAATGCTAATAAAGATTTAAATTATCAAAAAGGGAAAGAAGGAATTTCAGAGGAAGATATGTTTCCAGGGGCAGTAATGAAAGCATATTTACATGATAAAAATTTAGCCTCTGTCGATGATATTGAAGACAATCGAAAGCCTGATTTTGAATCAATTTTGCCGACGATTCACTTAGTTGATGCTGATTTGATGGATTTACCTGACAATTTTGGGATGATTATGACAGGCTATTTGAAAATGCCTGCCAATGCCAATTTCGTCTTCCGATTAATTAGTGATGATGGTTCAAAATTGTGGATTGATGACCAATTGGTGATTGACCACGATGGTTTGCACGGTGGCGAAGCACGAGATGGCGAGATGGCTTTGAGTGAAGGATATCACTCTTTTAAAATTGAATATTTTCAAGGCGGCGGAGGTAAAATGGTCTCTTTTCAGTGGACTCCTTATGGCGGCGATGGTTTTGAAAAAGTGCCTTCTACCGTATTAATGCACCGAAAAGAGGACGCACCAGAAATCATTACCTCAATTGGTGCAAAGGACAAATTGCCCGGCAACGGTGCTTCATTATTGGACGTACATCCAAGCTATGATTTGACGCAAGCACGTCCTGAGACATTTTTGCCCAAAGTAGCAGGAATGGATTTTATGCCTGATGGACGTTTGGCGGTTAGTACTTGGGATGCTGCAGGAGCAGTTTATTTAATTAGCAATCCAGATAGCGGCGATGAATCAAAAATGACCGTAACAAAAGTCGCGGAAGGTTTAGCAGAACCGTTAGGCTTAAAAGTAGTGGATGGTGAAATTTATGTTTTACAAAAACAAGAATTAACCAAATTGATTGACCACGATGGCGACGGCATTATCGATGAATATAAAACGTTGAACAATAGCTGGACAACAACGGGTAATTTCCATGAGTTTGCCTTTGGTCTTGTGTATAAAGATGGTTGGTTTTATGGAAATTTAGCAATTGCCATTTTACCTGGTGGAGCAAGTGCAAATCCGCAAGCAGCTGACCGAGGGAAGACTTTTAGAATTAATAAAGAAACAGGAGAACTACAATTTGTGGCTTCTGGTCTACGAACGCCAAATGGTATTGGTTTAGGCGTTGACAACGAGATTTTTGTAGCAGACAATCAAGGAGATTGGTTGCCTTCTTGTAAAATTTTGCACATTACGGAAGGCGCATTTTTTAATTCTTATGCTGTCAATCCTGAATTTCAAGCTGCGAAAAAACCAATAAAACAGCCTGTCGTATGGTTGCCGCAAGATGAAATTGGTAACTCGCCAACGACTCCTTTAGCAATAAATGACGGCCCGTATAAAGGTCAAATGATTCACGGAGAAGTGACACATGGTGGCATAAAAAGAGTCTTTGTTGAAAAAGTTGCGGGTGAATATCAGGGTTGTGTTTTCCGTTTTATTCAAGGCTTAGAAGCGGGAGTAAATCGAATGGCGTGGGGACCAGATGGCGGTTTGTACATCGGTGGTGTAGGGTCTTCGGGCAACTGGCAGCAGTACGGAAAGTTATGGTATGGCTTGCAACGATTGAAGTTTAATGAAAAACCAACGTTTGAAATGTTGGCTGTTCGAGCAAAAACAAATGGGGTCGAAATTGAATTTACGGAAGCTTTAGAAGAAGGCGATGGTTGGGATGCCAATGCATACGATATTCAGCAATGGTGGTATGAACCGACCATTGAGTATGGTGGGCCAAAAAAAGATGTTGAAAATTTAAAAGTAAAATCCGCGAGTGTAAGTGCTGACCGTAAAAAAGTGTTTTTGGAATTGGAAGGCATGAAAAAGCAGCACGTTATTTATATACACATTCCAAATAGTTGGGTGAGTGCAACAGGCGGCGAATTACGGTCAACGGAAGGCTGGTACACGCTAAATAATATTCCAGAGAATGACATGGGGGAAGTGAAAAAGCCCCTATCGAAGCCGCACAATACGTTAAGCGAATCAGAAAAAGCAGCGGGTTGGAAATTACTTTTTGATGGAAAATCGACGGCTGGCTGGCGTAATTTTAAATCAGATAAAGTTGGTAGCAGTTGGCAAATCAATGAAGAAGCCTTGATGTTGGACGTGATTCCAAATGTGGGCGGCCAAGGCTGGAAATCCGTAGATGGCGGTGATATCATCACAGATAGTGAATACGAAAATTTTGAACTGCGATTGGAGTGGAAAATTTTTAATTGTGGGAATAGTGGCATCATGTTTAATGTGGTCGAAGACACATCTTATTGCTGCGTTTGGCAAACAGGTCCAGAGATGCAAGTACTAGACAATACTTGCCATCCTGACGCCAAATATCCAACACACCGTGCCGGTGATTTATATGATATGATTGAGTCAAAATATGAAACGTCACGTCCTGCGGGACAGTGGAATCAAATTCGTTTGATTAGCAATAATGGCAAAGTTGAACATTGGCAAAATGGTAAAAAAATAGTCGAATATGAGATGCACACGCCAGAATGGAAGGAGATGGTTGCCAATTCAAAGTTCAAGGATATGCCTGACTTTGGACTATCGAAAAAGGGACATATTTCGTTACAAGACCATAGCGATAGGGTTTGGTATCGGAATATTAAAATTAAGGAGTTGTAAGGAATTTGAGGATGAAAAATGGTTTTGAAAAAATCGTTTTTCATCCTCAACAACTTTAGTACAGTGGTTAATTTTAAAACTACTAAAAAAAAAACGGGTAACCAAATGAATGATTACCCGTTTTTGGGAGATTCGTAGATTAATAAATTTAATTCCCTACAGAATTTCTATTTCCTGGACTTAGACGATAAGTCAACGTTAGCCCCCCCATTGCATACCAATCATCTTTATCAGGATTAGCGGATTCAGAAAGACCATCAAGATAATCAGAAAAAGTAGGGCGAACAGTGATTTCCGCACCTAAAGTTAAAGTTTCAGATAAATCAATTTTTAAGCCACCACCGATAGGTACCATAAAATGTAAAGTTGATGCGTCTAATTCTTCAGAAGTCAACGTTTTGCCATCAGGAACGGTTACCTCTGGACTGGCATTGACGACTCCAAGACCGATATAAAGATAAGGAGAGATTCCTTTTTTGAACGTCCCACCGTCATCATAACGGTCTCTACTGAAAAACGAATACTCAATCGCACCACTCAAATCAAACAAATTTGATTCAAAGCTAAAATCACGACGTCGGTTATCCTCAAAATTGGCATCATCACCTTTAATTTGTCCTATATTAAAGCTGGCGCGTATTGCTAAGGCGTTACTTAAGTGGTATTTAGCGAGCAAGCCAAGTGCTGGACCAGAGTCTTTTAAACTCGCTTTTGGCCCGACAAAGTCACCTTGATAATTCATAATACCCGCAAAAACACCAACTTCCGTTTTCTGAGCACTCATGCAAAGTGGCAATAAAAGTGCAAGGATAGTTAATTTTAAAAATCGCATAGGGAATATTTTTTTGTTAAAAATAAAGATTGTGAAATGGGTAGGAATGCTTCAACGTGTCTTCCTGATTGAAGTAAACTAAAAGATACTTCAAACTTTAAAATGAATGGCAATACTCCGTAGTAAGTCAAGCTAATTATGATAAGTTGACTTACTACTTAGTACAGTGTTTCAAAAGTTTCTTTGCATTTAAAACAAGAGGAGTTTGAGGATGAAAAATGATTTTGCAAAAATCATTTTTCATCCTCAAGAACTCCACCCGCGTTGCCGCAGGCAACGCGCACTATTTTTTATTGGAGGTCGAAAATTTGCAATTTTCTCCCTCCTGATAATCTAAATAAACTTTTGTTACACTGTACTTAGGAACGTGAATTAAATAAATTTACTTTCCTTGATGCTGCAAAGTTCTTAAAATTTTATGTCTTTCTAACAAATTTGCAACATTAGTTTAATATAAACAAAAAAAAGGCCACAAACAAAATTTGTTTGCAGCCTTTTTTAACAGTCATTTTTTTACGATAAATTCTTAGTTACCAGCAGAATTCTTGTTGTCTTCACCCAATCGGTAGGTCAAAGTCAAACCAGCTAACCAGTACCAGTCATTTTCGTCAGGATTAGCAGATTCAGAGAATCCATCTAAATAATCTGAGAAAGTAGCACGGAAAGAAAATTCTCCTGCCAATGCAACGCGTTCGGTTAAGTCTGCTTTCAAACCTACACCAATCGGCAATGCAAAATGCAAATTGCCCGCATCCAACTCTTCTTGAGTTCGCACGATGCTGTCATCGATAGATACATTCGAATTGATAATGCCAACTCCGAGGTAAACAAATGGAGAAACCGTTTTCTGGAAACTTCCACCTGCATCGTAACGGTCTTTAGCTAAGAAAGTATACTCTAAACCTGCGCTCAAATCAAAGATGTTAGACTCGAAGCTATAACCTCGATTTTCTCTATCTGAAAAATTGGCGTCGTCACCTTGAATTTTACCAAAGTTCAAACCAGCACGAATTGCTAATTTAGTACTAAGATCATGCTTTAATAAAGCACCAAAAGCAAAGCTTGATTCTTTTAAGGTGATATTTGACTCAACCAAGTCGCCTTGATAGTTTGCAAGTCCAGCAAATAAGCCAACTTGTGTTTTCTGTGCATACATGAACACAGGAAGCATGACTGCTAACAATGTTAATTTCAATAATCGCATAGGGTATCAAATTTAAAAAGTATTAAAAAATATAGTTTATATCAAAATAATTGGGTGAGTAAAGTTGTTGAGTTCTTAGCGTGAATTTGTTTTTTATTAAAAATATAGCAACTCTAAAATGGGTTTCTTATATAAAATGTAGGAATAGATGCCGCAAAGTTCTAAAAAAATTGTTGATTTGCGTACTATTTACCTATTTGTTTTTAAAATAAATTTCTAATGTTAAAAAAATTCCCTCAATTCATTGTATTCTTTATGCTTTTCACGGTTATGACATCTTGTGTTAGCAACAAAAAGCACTTAGAAGAAATAACAACCTTGCAAACAACGCACCAAACCTCTTTGGAAGAAGTGGAATCAAGGTTTCGTGCCGCAAGTGCTCGAACAACCGAATTGGAATATAAATTAGCTGAGGAAACGGGTGCAAACCGGGCTTTGGCAGGTATGCAGATGGTGTATATGAAACAATTGGATAGTCTGCAAAATGCGTTATCTAATCTTGGGTCAAATGCGCAATCGACTCAACAAGACCTTGACCAACGTTTACAAACTAAAGATACGGAAATTAGAAACTTACAGCAAAAAATCACAAATGCCAAAGCTACAATCGCCAATCGTGGAGAAATTACACGCGGAGTTATCAATGAATTGGCGGGTGCAATGTCGAATTTTGAATCAACAGAAGCAGTGATTGACCAACAAGGAGATGCCGTAAAAATTCAGTTATTTGATGAGATGATGTTTCGGTCTAATAGTATGCGGATTCGGACAAAGGGAGTGGAAGCCTTGACAGAAATTGCACGGGTTCTGGGTCAATATCCTGCGCTCACTTTTCAAGTTATTGGACATACTGACAATCGACCAATAAAAGGCTACAAAGACAACTGGTCATTTAGTGCACTTCGGGCGGCAGAAGTTGTCCGATTTTTGACAGAAGAAGCGGATGTCAATCGAAATCAAATTATTGCGTGTGGCAAAGGGGAATTTTCACCAAGAGACTCGAACGAATCAAGCGCAGGACGGAAAGCCAATCGACGAGTAGAAATTGTGATTTCAGAAGAAGTGAATGCGACAATTCGAAAAATGAAAAAAACGTTGGAATAGACAGATTTTAAGTGACTCTATTTATATTTATCGTTAAAGGCTTTTTTACGGGCAATTTCTTTGACAGGAACAAGGAGTTCTTCCAAGCCATTGGTTTTGATAACATGCATCGTTTGCAAGAGGCTACCTAACTTTCCTTTTGGAAAACCTTTGCGCTCAAACCATTCCAGATATGAAACGGGTAAGTTGCAGAGTACACGCCCTTCGTATTTGCCAAACGGCATGCGCATGGTGACGAGTTCGAGTAATTGATTTGGGTCCATTTTTTAGTGTTGAACGGTTAGTGGTTAGTGCGGTTTTAGTCATTTAACTGCATACGAATGAATTTGATTTTCTTGCCTTTTTTCAAATGCAGCCCTTCGTAATACGTTTTCAATTCCAACTCTGGCATAATCAAATCGTCGGCGTAAATATCGTTGCTATTATATATAAGTGTATAGGTGTCTTGTTCGGCTAAAGTTTCCAAAGTGAAATCGTAAAGTTCCGTCGAATCCGTTTTTAATTGCACGATGCCACCTGCTGGCAATATTTTTTGGTATTCTGGCAAAAGCTGTGGCGAGGTCAAGCGGCGATTCGATTTGCTGTCTTTCAAAAAAGGATCGGGAAAAGTAATCCATATTTCTGCTACTTCACCTTTAGCAAAAAATTCGGCGATTTGCTCGATTTGTGTTCGTACGAAAGCCACATTAGCCAGGTTGTCTTCCAGAGCTTTTGTCGCGCCTTGCCAGATACGTGCGCCCTTGATGTCCACGCCAATGAAGTTGCGATCAGGATATTGTTGCGCCAAGCCGAGGGTGTATTCTCCGCGTCCACACGCCAATTCCAACGTGATGGGATTATCATTTTTAAAATATTCTTTGTTCCAATTGCCTTTAGAATCAAAGTCGATATTGCCCACGCCAGTAAGGGCAGGATTATGAAAATCGAAATTTTCATAGACATTGGGGAAGTCGAGGATGTCTGCGAATTTTTTTAGTTTGTTGCGACGACTCATAGACGGTTGACGGTTGTTTAGAATACAAAAGTTTTAGAAACTTTTGTATTTTTATAGTAAAGGGCGCGAATTTCGGAAAAATTTTGGACTTTATAGATTATGTATAAACAAGGGAAGGGCTTTCTCATAAAAACTAAAAGGCGCATAGCGACTAAACTATTGGTAGA
>CAYUNA010000167.1:0-8075 GCA_964445895.1 uncultured Saprospiraceae bacterium
TAAAGTATCGAGGGTTGGATATTAAGGCGGCGATGTGTCCGGTGGTGGTGGAAGGGAATCCGAAGGCGGTGCAGTTTGCTTGGGAGGTGGGGATTGGGAATTCGACGGGAATTGGGTTTGGGGCGATGCGGTAAAATTAAAATTAAAAATTATGAGTTTCGATAGAGAAGGATTTCGTGAGTTCAACAGAAAAATGACTGGTTTTTATCCTTACCAATATCAAATAAGAGTTGCTCAATTATTGATGGAAGGCAAAAACGTCATTCTATCTGTGCCAACGGGTGCAGGGAAAACTTGGGCTTCGATTATGCCATTTTTATACGCAAAATCGAAATTGGAGGGTTCATTTCCACAAAAAATGATTTACAGTTTGCCGTTACGTGCTTTGACCAACTCTATTTATTTGGATGTCAAGGAAGTACTTGATAAAAACGGATATTCAGAAGACGAAATAACAAGACAAACGGGGGAATTTAGCGACGACAAATATTTTGAAAGGGAAATGATTTTTTCAACGATTGACCAGACGTTAAGTAATTTTTGCTCATTCCCATTGGCAATTTCTCAACGGCAGGCAAATGTCAATGCTGGGGCTTTGATTGGGAGTTATTTGGTGTTTGATGAATTTCATTTGTTGGATGCTTCCTTATCTATGGGGACGGCACTAGGGATGATGAAAATGATGAAAAATCTTTCTCGTTATTGCATTATGACGGCTACTTTAAGTGATGGTTTTATTACTTTTTTAAAAGAGGAATTTCCAGAATTGAATTTTGAAATTGTCACTTTAAAGGAATTTCCAGATGATGCTAAAGTTATAAAATCACTATCACCGCCGAAAGGAAAAGAAAATAAAAAGCAAGTTCACGTCAGAAATAGTGCGTTAGACGCAGAATGGATTGTAAACTGCCATAAAAATCGGTCAATTGTTATTTGTAATAGGGTAGAAACTGCTCAGAAAATCGTTTTGGAAATTGGTGAAATACTACAAAGAACGGAGAGTGCAACGAAAGTAATCTGTATTCATTCTCGCTTTTTTGATAAACACAGAAAGGATAAAGAGGAGAAATTAAAAATGCTGCTTGGCAAGGCAAATCGAAATGAAAATGTGAATTTGATTTTGGTCGCAACGCAAGTCATTGAAGCAGGTATGGATATTTCTTGCGAAGTGATGCACACAGAAATTTCTCCAGCCAATTCTTTTTTGCAGAGAATCGGACGTTGCGCAAGATTTGAAGGAGAGTTTGGGGACATTTACGTTTATGGTTTGGCAGGATTGGAAAAATCAGAGGAAGTTAGCGAAGATTTGGGACAAAGTGAAAGTGAAAAACAGCAGATACAAAGATTGAATCGATTTTATTTGCCTTATGAACGTGAACTATGCGAATCGACAAAAAGAGCTTTAGCAGAACCTGAATTTCAGTTTATCAACGAAGCTACTGCGGAGAAATTGGTTAATCGAATCATGGGAAAGGAGGAATTGAAATCGCAAAGTACCATGAAAATGAGCCGTTTCAATCGGAAAAATATGCAAAAAGCCCGATTGGATTGCAGTAAAGCTAATTATGGCGTATTGGTGAGAGATATTCAAAGTATTGATTTGGTTTTGATTGATGAATCGAAACAGGAACAAGTTGTTAGAAATCCATTCAAGTTTGATTCGCTGGGGATGTTTCGGTGGAGTTTTATTAAATGGGTGAATGATATTTATGAAAATGAGGAAATCGGAGAAGAGGATTGGGTGATTAAAAAAGTGGAAGAAACGCAGGTTTTGGAATTTTCGGAAGAGGGTGATGAAGCCAAATATCAACTGATGAAGTTGGATGAAGAATCTGTCAAATCGTATTATGATTTGGTTTTTCTGAATGCAAAACACTTTCATTATGATGAGAACATTGGACTCAATTTATTGCATGGAAATGAACTTTCACCACTCCGTATTTTCAAGGAAAAAGAAGTGTTTGACACTATCTATAAGAAGGATACTTTTTTGCAACACAATTATGCTTTGTTGGGTGTTTTTGACCAGATTTTTTTAAAAACTGATGAAAATGGTGACACGTCAAAAAGTCAATTGAATTATGCTTTTGAGCAATTGGGGAAATATATGAATCAACTTGAAATGAAAAAAACAGATTGGATTCGGTTGATTCGGCTAATGATAATTTTTCATGATTATGGAAAACTCAACAATCCCTGGCAACTTTGGATGCAAACATTACAGAAAGCAAAAGCAGAAAAATCGAAAATAGAGCAGCCAAATTCTCCGTGTACTTATATCAAGGATGAAGCACTTGGACATACCGATTTTGATAAAGAAAAGGACGAACACTTAGAACGAGCAATTTATAAAAAATATGGAAAACGACCGCCACATTCTGGCATTGGTGCATGGGCGATTCGACCGATTTTAGAAGATTGGTTAGCGGATGATTTTATCACCAATGCGACCTCTTTAGCGATTGCCCGACATCATGGAATTTCCAATATTAGTTGTCCTGAATTTGAAATTTCTGACGTGAATTTTAGAGTGATGTATGAATTAGCAGAAGTAGTAGATTTTGACTTTGAAGAGGTGACCAGAGAGGAATTTGGCGATGATTTGGTATTTGAAGATACCGATGAAGAATTTATTCTTTACTTTTTTTTAGTGCGGATTTTGCGAATTTGTGACCAAATGGCGACGGCGGATTTTGAAAAATTCTGCTCAAATAAAAAGGGAGCTAACTAAATAACTCCCTGATTTCCAGATTGGTACAATTCAATTTTATAAAGGATGACTAATCTTTCAATTCCTGTTCTGGAGATGCAAAAGTAATTACATTTCAGAGAATAACAAGTTTTTTAAATATAAAGAATGTCTAATAGGGTTTTTAATTGAATTGATTCTCATACCTTTGCAACAGGTTTTGAATATTAACGCAAATTTTATCCTTATGAAGCATTTAGAAATAGTAATTCGAGAATTAATTCAGCATGGTCAAACTTACGTTTGCAATCATTTTCCCAAAAGAGATTTTAAGATGATTTCTTTAAATCTAATTTTTGAAAAAGGAGTAATCAAAATTGGTAGAGGTGGAGCCATTACCTGTAAGTTTGGAAAGAAAAAAATGAAGAAAATATTAGAACGATTAGAAGAATCAAAGAGCATCGAAAAATTTGAAGAACAAGCAAAGGGGTTCTATCGAATATTTTTGAAAAAAGAGCACCTCTTTTCAGAAGATACTCTGTGACATTCTAAAATTAGATATAAGTTATGTACAAAAAATTCTACATCAATAAGACCGACCAAACCTACGCAAATCTTTTAGAAGCGTACGGTTTGGCTAACTTGCTTCTTGCATTAAGTGATTCCCAAGTAGTAACATTTGACAATCAACAGCATCAAATTATCCTGAATTTGCGGAGACCAATTGAGAAAGAGAAAATTCAAGGCATTAGCTATTTTCAAGTAGTCAAGTTTATAAAAAATAAAATAAACACTAAAGAGCCTGAAAATATTGGCAAGGACTTTTTCAACTACCCAGAACAAAGAGATTTGAGAAAAGCTAGACGGGAAGAAACTGATAAAGCCTATAAAGATAAAGACTTGAAAAAAGTGGAAGGAGGATTGGATAAAAAACTGGTAGAAATCAAAGTGAAATATGAGGACAATCCAGGAATCAAATGGAATGAAGAATACGATATTTTTAGTCAAATGATTTCAAATCCTTATTCAGCTTTCACTAAATTGTACAATAATTTTACGACGAATAAAGAACATTTTCCACTTTTGATAGAGACTGTTTTGGAGAAGTATGCCAATCTTGATTTTGAATATGAGTTGAAGAAAAATAAGAAAATAAAGTTGACTCATGATATTTCGCAATTGCAATTATTCAATCCAAGCAAAGGAAGCGGTCTGAACAAAGCAAAAGCCAACGGATTGGGTTCGACCAATATCAACAATAATTGGATAAGTGAGATTCTAAAAATATCAGGCGCTTTGAATAGTATGCTTTGCCAGAACATCAAGGTTGGGTCAAGCTACGATATGAAAGTATTTGTGCCGGAATTTAATGAAATCACGCAAGCAAGTAAAAATCGAATTATTCAGAAATTTAAGTATGGTATTAAGACCAATTCGGCAATCAGATTGGACATAGTTAACATATTAAGATTATTGCAAACATTCATTCTACATAACGAGAATTTTAAAAGTGGACGATTACGCGATACGGTAAGGGGCTTACATGCGGTGTATCAAAAAGATTTGGGCAACAACAAAGCCGTTACCAATATTGCGTTTATCAACACGCCAGAATTTATAGTGGTTGATGATAAATATGATGGAAAATCTTGGTTAAAATTATTGGCAGAACATCAAAAGATTATTAATGGAATTGAAGAAAGGGGAGATTCGGTACAGGGAATGTTGGCGTATCGTAATTTTCTGAGTGGGTCAGAGTTGCCGCAATTTTTCAAATTCACTTATTGGTATAGTAAGCATTTGATGCAAGAATTGTCCAAAGAGCATTATTACGCAACGCCGTTTAAAACAGAGTCTTTGGATATGCTCTTTAATTGTTTAAATAAATTTTTAAATAAAAAATATGATAATATGAAATTTAATGAGATTATCAATGATGACGGCTTTAAGGCAGTTGCAGCGGCAATTAGGAAAAGCACGATTAGCCTAATGTACACGCCGAAAGCGAAACGTCAATATGAAGTGAGGTATGGCTTTGCTCGAAATTTGCAAAACAAAAGTAAAACGAACGAAGAACTAGTCACTTTTATTAGCGATTTCATCGCCAGTTTTAACACCGAGCGAGCGAGAAAAAGCGAAACAGGAAGAGCCTATCAAAAACCGATTCGGGAAGATGATTTAGCTAAATTTTATCAATTGATTGATAGTGTTAATGACCCTAAGATGTTGGGAGCAATGTTAGCAGCCTATGGTTTTGCTTTAACTCCAAAAGAGGAAAATCAAAACGAAGATAAATCACAAGAATCCGAATAAATTATTTCAATTAATCAAAAAACATATTTTATTATGTCTAATCAAAAAATTGCCTCCCTCTCAATTAGTGGAGAAGTTACTTTAAATCTTCACTCTTTAAATAACGAAGGGGGAGAAGGAAATCAGATTTTGACTCGTCAATTGACAATTATTGACAAAAGCGGTAAGCAACAAACAGTCAATGGGATTAGTGGCGATATGTTTAAACACATTCACGCTGTATATTTGTCTCAATACGCCAACGAAACTGGCTTGGCATTGAGTCCGTATTCTCGTGCTTTGAACCCAAACAGAATCGCAGCTAATGACTTATTGGAATATTTCAAAACCTCAAAAACGGATAATAAATCTTCTGCAGATGTTATTCGTGGCATCGTCAATACTTGCACGGTTTGTGATACGCATGGTGTACTGATTACAGACAAAGTTGGCGATAATAAGAGCAGCACCAATACTCCGCGAAAATCGACGATAGAATTTGGTTGGACAGTCGGTATTCCAGATAAAAACGGTACAGAAAGCTACATTCACACCAAGTTAGTAGCTGATGCAGGAACAAAAGGAAGCGCGACTTCAAGTAATGAAGGACAAAATATTTTTCACCGTCCTGCCAATCATGGTGTATATGCTTTCGTCTGTAATTTGGATATTTATAGAATTGGTTTTAACGATATTGATCGAAGCTATGCGATTTCAGATGAGGCAAGAGTTAAGCGTTTTAAAGTGATTATAAAAAGTTTAATTAGTTCATTTTTGAATCCAAGAGGTGCTATGAGTAGCACGCAAAAGCCACACATTACAGATTTTAAAGGCGTGGTTTCGATTGCTCATTCATTGACACCTGCCCCGACGGTTAGCGCGATTAACGGCGATTATCGAAGAGAGATAGAATCCATCAAAAGTTATTTGAATCAGATGGAAGATACTTCGGTCGAAACGGAGCAATTTGATAGCCTTGCGGAACTGACGGGAATTTTAACTGAGGTTTCTTCACTTGAACCCTATAAATTGAAATAGATGAATACGATTGATTCATTTTCGGTAATTTACCAACCAACTACTTTGTTTTCTTTAAAAGATAGTAATGCGACTAATTCGGGCGCGAAGTCCCTATTTATTCCTTCTCCTTATGCCATCAAAATGTCGATTTTGAATCAGGCAATAACTTTAGATGGAGTTGATTTTGAAGGAAAGAAAAACCCGTATTTTCAATATGTTAGAGATGCAGAAATTACTTTTCGACTGAATGGGCATTTCTGTGTCAACAACTGTTTCATCAAAATTTTAAAGAAAAAAGAAGATAAAAGAGGGAAGAAAGCGAAAGCAGAAGGAGCGGTTTTTATTCCAGGGTTTCAAAATACAATTTCGTTCAGAGAATATTTGCACCTGACCGATAATTTAGAAATCATTGTTCATTCAAAATCAAAAGAAGCTAATCAATTCCTGAAAAAATACCTACACAAAATTAATTATTTTGGAAAAAGGGGGTGTTTTTTTCAGTTCTTAAAGTATTCAGATGCGCCTTCTTCTTCAAATGTGCAGTTATTTTCTGCGGAAAACATTGGTGCTGGGTTGTTGCAGGAATTTGATGATTTTGCGCCGTCAATGAGTTTTGATAATGTAAATTCTTACAGTTCGGGGAGAGTAAGTAGGGCGAAAAAAGTCTTTTTGTTGCCAATTGAAAAAATTAGTTCCTCCAAATCCTACACGCATTTCAAAGTAATGGATGAATGAAAAAAATAACAGGTTTACAAATCCAATACCTGTACGTTTGCCACCGAAAATTGTGGTTATACGGGCAAGGTATTGGTATGGAATTGAGTTCTAATCTGGTCGCGGAAGGAACGCTCATCGGCGAAAACACCTACACCCGCCGCCCCAAAAAATGGCGCGAACTCAACCTCGGTAACCTCAAAATCGACCATTTCGACCCCAGTACCAACACCGTGCGCGAAGTCAAAAAAAGTCCCAAACTCGAACACGCCCACATTGCCCAAGTCAAGTATTACCTCTATGCACTGGAGCAAAGAGGCGTAGAAAACCCCAACGGACTGCTCGAATACCCGAAGCAACGCAAAACCCTCGACATCGAACTAACCGACGCAGACCGCAAAGACATCCAAGGATGGGAAGCCGAAATTCAACGAATCACTCAACTTCCAACTAGTCCCGAATTGGTCAAAAAAAGCTACTGCAAAAGCTGTGCATTTTATGATTTTTGTTTCGTCTAACCAATAAATCAACGCATGAAAAAAGCCTACTATCTATTTAACCCCGGACGCATGAGTCGAAAAGACCATACCCTCAAATTTGAACCCAAAAGTGAGACGGGCAAACAACAGAAGCCCCGCTATTTGCCCGTCGCAGGCATTAGTGCCTTATACGTTTTTGGAAGTGTGGATGCCAATAGCGCGATGTACAATTTTTTAGGGCAGCAACATATTCCAGTTCATTTTTTCGATTATTACCAACATTACACAGGGTCTTTTAGTCCCAAAGAATACCTTTTGGCAGGCAAAATGCTCGTAGCCCAAACCGATGCGTATCGAGCCAAAAAACACCGCCAAAAAATCGCTTGTGCCTTTGTCGAAGGCGCAACTTTCAACATGCTCAAAAATCTAAAATATTACAAAAATCGGGGTAGGGGAGTGCAGACCCAAATTGACCAAATCGAAGTCTGGCGACAATCCCTGCCATTCGCCAAAGACATCCAGGAACTAATGGGCATGGAAGGCAATTGCCGCCAAACCTATTACACCGCATTTGAAGAAATCGTAGAAGGTTACGCTTGGGAAGGTCGCCGCAAGCGTCCGCCGCAAAACGAATTGAATGCACTGGTCAGTTTTGGTAATTCAATGTGTTATTCCTTATGTCTGGATGCGATATACAATAGCCAACTCAATCCGACAATTAGTTATCTGCACGAGCCAGGTTTTCGGCGATACAGCCTGTGTTTGGATGTATCTGAAGTATTCAAACCCATTCTTGTGGACCGATTGATATTCCGTTTGTGTAACCGCAACGAACTGCGTCCCCAACACTTTGATTTCATCGACGATGCCTGTTTTCTATC
>CAYUNA010000168.1:0-8072 GCA_964445895.1 uncultured Saprospiraceae bacterium
TTGATTGAGTTTTCCGTCGGAAAACTCAATCAATCTCGCCCCAAACCTACCTTCGAAAAATGGCTTTTTACGCAGTTTAATAGATTCTACATTCAATAATATTTAAACAAAAAAAAACTGAAATGAGCATCCACTCATTTCAGTTTTCTCCTCTTTCATCATAGAAAGGAATAGCAATTTAAAAGTTCATCATTTTGTTGCCAAAACCCGACCTGATTCTTCTAAAACATCTTCAATGACATAGATTAAATCTTTCATAATTTGTCCTCCTTCCGAGTCTTCAACCATCGCAGCAATAATGTATTGCCTGCCGTCTGGTCCCCAAACCAAAGCGGAATCGGAGTGAAATGTTCTCCATGAACCGGATTTTCGATAAACATCGGCCTCCGGAGCAATTCTATCCAAAGTATTCACAAATTTATGGTGCAATTCTGGATTACCGAGGTAGCCCAACATTTGCTCCGAACGTTCTTGACTCACCAGTTCTCCTCTGGACAACATATAGTAAAATCGACAAATCTGCGAAACCGTAGCTGCATGACTAATGCCTTTCATTGGATCAGGATAGCGTGCGCCACCTGCTGCATATCGCTTACCGACCCATAATCCGCCGCCGTAACTTCGGTCATACAACCGATAATCTGGATTCGTCAATACTTTTTCGATTTTTCGGTAGCCTACTCGGTCAATCATCCGTGTCGTTGCAGCATTATTAGATTTGGCAATCATCAAACGCATATCGTTTTTGACGGCTTGTGTCTCTTTCAATTCTCCTTTTTCAATCGCATCCGTTGCAGCTAATAACACCGCAATTTTGGGTAGACTCGCAGCATACATCATTTCGTTGCCATTCACTCGTGCGAATTTTGGATGATAAACATTTCGTAAATCAACCAGCCCTACAGCCATTCTCTTACTTTTAATTAAACTCTTCCATTTTGGATTTTCGTTTAACTTTTGTACCAATAGATTTTGTAATTGAAAGTCAACTTCTGTGTGAAGCGATTGATTTGAAAATTTTGGTGCATAATAAGGGAGTTCTTGTGCGTTAATTGTGTTTACTGCTAAAAAAATAAATATAAAAGCAATTAAGATGTTATTCATTATCTGTGCTGGTGATTTAACTTCCGTTCTTACAAGAAGTTTGGTGCAAAAATTTTGTTCTTGGTAACGATGAAATAATAAGTCCGCCAAGTGGACAGTGTATTTTTTTTTCTCAGTTTTCTTTTAAAAGAGGGAGTATTGTTAGTGTCAGCGATACTATGACTGATTTTAAAAGGAAAATGAGGACAAAAGACCTGTCGAGTTGGCGGAGTTATTATTTCATTGTTACTTAATGTGTAAATATTGATAAAAACACATTATTGGTGCATTTTTATTGGTTGTTCTTCACAGGTTTTACAAAAATGTAAACGGGAATATTTTTAGAGAAAAAGGGAAGGTAAATTTTCAATTGTTTTTGGTATGATAATGCAAATATATAGAAAAAGTAACGATAATAAAAACTGTATTTTCCCAATAAATGCCAATAAACACTAAAAATGTTGAAAAATCAGGGAAACCACGCAGAAATATTGAAAATTTTAACATATTAAAAAGACACTTTAACAAAAGTGTTAAATGAACGTTTTTATTGCTAATCCGTTTTATGAAGATAATACCACTATTGTTAAGTGCGACGCAAAAAGTAATTTACTTTAGCCAATATTTCGTTATGTGTCTGCGGGTTTCTAAAGGATAAACTCCTCGTGGCGGTTCGGACATTAGACAATAGACTAAAGATTTTCTGACCGAGCGCACCCCGAAATATTCCTTTTGCTCCGTCTTTAGAATTTAATTTTCATCTCAGGGAATTGGTAAAAAATAATCTACAAAATCATAGAGTAAAATAAAAACAAAGATAATTTTATGCTAAAAAAGAGATATCTCTTTCCGATATTCATCCTGCTTACTGTTGTACTAATCATACTTAATCTCAATGTAATTGACCAACTGCCGCAATGTGAAGTTATCTCTGAAAATCGTGCAAACATCAATTCAAGTACTCAAGATTCTGTCACAGTCATTGCAACTAAATTATATGAAGGCGGCATTTTTAAAAATATGCTGCAAGGAAAAGGCTATCGCAAAGCTTGGGCTACACCGATTACCATTCCGAAAGTTAAATTAGATACTTTGTTTGGAGGACTTACACCAATCAAAAAAGGTGGAGGCAATCAGACTCGGTCACTTAAACTTAGCGACCAAAACAATAATTGTTATACTCTCCGTACGATTAACAAAGACCCTCGTCCATTGGTGCCTGATATAGTCGATAAACTTGGTCTGGCAGGTATTGTGACTGATGGAATTTCAGCACAACATCCTTATGGCGCGCTGATTGTTTCTCCCATGGCAAATGCATTAGAGTTATGGCATTCGTCGCCACGCATCGTTTATTTAGAACCACAAATGAATTTGGATAGCTTCAATCATGATTTTAAAGACCGAATGTACTTTTTAGAATATGAAACCGAGGGCAGTGGACAATGGACTGGGTTGAATAATATCGTAAAAATCACCAATACTAAAGGCATTCAAAAATTAGACTTAAAATACGATAATTTTGCGATTGATACCGCGAACTTGATACGCGCCCGACTCTTCGATTTAATAATTGGAGATTGGGACAGACATGCGAAAAACTGGGGCTGGATTGTCACTCAAGATGATGAGAGAATGCTAGCAACCGTCATGGCTTGCGACCGCGACAATGTATTCTATGGAATCGGTGGCATCATTCCAAGTATCGTCAATCGCCCGTTTATTCAACCGTTATTGCGCCCTTTTCGAGAGGATATTGATTACTTGCCAGGTATGATTAAGCCCTTTGATTCTTATTTTTTATATGGTGTTTCTGAAAATTTATTTTTTGAAGAAGCGACCTATATACAAGAAAACCTTACAGATGAAGTAATCGAAAATGCTGTCAAACATTGGCCAGTAATATTTTACGATTTAGATGGAGAAAATATCATTAGAAAAATAAAATCCCGACGGCAACATTTAAAAAAGTATGCAAAAGAATTTCATCAAATTTTAGAAGAACGTGGTCCGTTAAAAGAAGCGTTAAAAGGGTCAACTAAGTGACTCGTAGTAAGTTTTGAAAAGAAAATTTATAAAAAAGCCTCTTGAAAATTTGAACAATCAAATTCGCAAGAGGCTTTTTTTGTTAGAAAAGACGTAGAGCGTAAGTAAGCTTTAAACCGCAAAGCTCTCCCCACATCCACAAGTCCGCGATGCATTTGGATTATTGAAATAAAAACCTTTACCATCGAGTCCGTCAGAAAACTCCAAAGTTGTATTACAGAGATATAAAAAACTCTTCAAATCAGTCACGACTTTCATTCCATTATCTTCAAAAACCTGATCATTCGGTTGGCTTTCATTATCAAAATCCATCGTATAACTCAACCCCGAACAGCCACCACTTGTTACGGACACCCGTACGAAGTACTCTTCTGGATTCAGGTTATTTTTTGCATAAACGTCTTCAATGCGCTGCTTAGCGCTGTCTGCTACGAATACCATAATTTGATTATTTCGATTGGCTGGATTGACTCGATTATTTCGATTGCCACAGTAATCGAGACAATCGGAATAATCGAATTAATCGAGTCAATAATATTAATGGGAAGCGGTCAAATCAACCGTTACTTCCAAGCCATTTTTTTTCTGATAATCAGCAATTGCACCTTTAATAGCGTCTTCTGCCAATACCGAACAGTGAATTTTTACTGGTGGTAAAGCCAATTCTTCCACGATGTCCATATTGTCAATCGCCAATGCTTCATCAACAGTTTTGCCTTTCAACCACTCCGTTGCTAAAGACGAAGAAGCAATTGCAGAACCGCAACCAAACGTCTTAAATTTTGCATCTTTGATAACACCGCTTGCGTCATCTACTTCAATTTGCAGGCGCATCACGTCACCACATTCAGGTGCACCGACCAAACCTGTCCCTACACTTTTAGATGATTTATCTAATGTTCCAACGTTTTTTGGATGCTTAAAATGGTCTAATAATTTTTCTGAATAAGCCATAATATTTTGATTGATTCGATTTAAGGGTTATTTCGACTGACTCGATTGCCCCCTTAACTCGAAAGTTATTTTTAAATTAATTTTCTATAAATAAAATTCAATATCGCTTGAAATTGTTCAATTAGCTCCTGTATCAAAAATCGAGTTAATCGAAATATTCGAGCAAATTTAATGTGCTGCCCAAACAATGCTGTCAATATCCACACCTTCTTTATACATCTCCCAAATTGGGCTCAACTCCCGCATATGGTTTACGCCCGCCGTCATTTTTTCGATAGCGTAATCAATATCTTCTTCGGTGGTGAATCGCCCCAAACTAAAGCGAATTGATGAATGTGCCAAATCATCGCCCAAGCCCAAAGCAACCAATACATAAGAAGGTTCTAAAGAAGCCGACGTACAAGCAGACCCTGAAGATACCGCCATATTTTGGTTGAAAGTCATCATCAAACCTTCACCCTCCACATGCTTGAATGAAATATTTGTAACGTGTGGCATTCTATGTTCGACACTACCGTTGACATAGACTTCCTCCATGTTTTCTTTCAAAGCATTCTCCAACTTGTCCCGAAGTTTGCTCAATCGTTCAGCATCCTGCGCCATTTCTGCTTTCGCAATTTCAGCCGCTTTTCCAAAACCGACAATACCCGGAACATTCAACGTACCGGAACGCATACCGCGCTCATGTCCGCCACCATCCATCTGTGCCGTTACCTTTACTCTTGGATTTTTACGGCTCACATACAATGCACCAACACCTTTTGGTCCATACATTTTATGAGAAGTAAACGCCATCAAGTGAACGCCTGTCTCCTTTGGGTCAACGGGAATCTTACCGACTGCCTGCGTCGCATCCGAAAAGAATAACACCCCTTTTTCGCGGCAAATATCACCAATCTCTTTCATCGGCTGAATCACACCAGTTTCATTATTCGCCCACATGATGCTCACCAAAATCGTTGTTGGCTTGATAGCAGCTCGCAATTCGTCCAAGTTGACCAAGCCCTCATTATCTACTTCCAAATAAGTGACATCGCCACCCATTTTCTCGATTTTTTTGCAAGTATCCAACACTGCTTTATGCTCCGTCGTCAAAGTAATAATGTGATTACCTTTGCGGGCATACATTTCATAAATACCTTTAATGCCTAAGTTATCGCCTTCTGTCGCACCTGAAGTAAAAATGATTTCTTTCGAACTCACATTAATCAAGTTAGCGATTTGTTCCCGTGCGTAATCCACTGCCTCTTCAGCTTCCCAACCAAACGGGTGGTTGCGGCTTGCAGCATTACCTGGCATCTTGTAGAAGTAAGGCACCATTGCATCTACAACTCTTGGGTCAGTTGGTGTAGTCGCGTTATTATCGAGGTATACTCGTCGATTATCCATGTGTTTTCTTAATTTTTATTCTTGAGTGAAAAGTATCAAATTATTGTATGACTTTCACTTATTTAGATTTAATCTAATCTTATTTAAGCACGCAAATATAACACATCTTCTATAAAATGGTTTGAAAAGATGTGGTTTTTTGTCATAAAAAATAACTATTTTTAGAGGAAGTTGTTAATTTTTCACTTCCAGAGCTATAATTAAGTTATTTTGTCCAACAACTTATAATTATTTGGTGAGTTTTAGATTTGAAATTTGCCAACAAAATTATCTTAAAAATTTGACCAATCATGAAAAAAACTGTCGTTTTAGGTGCATCACCCAATCCAACTCGTTATTCCAATATTGCGACCCACCGTTTACAGCAATACGGACATGAAACTGTACCCGTCGGCATTCGTGATGGCAAAATTGATGGTCTGGAGATTCAATTGGGGCAACCCGACATTGAGGGTGTGGACACCATTACTTTATATATGAATCCACAGCGTCAACAACCGCATTATGACTATATTCTTAGCTTGCAACCCAAGCGTATTATTTTTAATCCAGGAACAGAAAACCCAGAATTAATAGCGTTGGCGAATGACCGTGGTATTGAAACGGTGATTGCTTGTACTTTAGTAATGTTGTCGGTGGGTAACTTCTGATTTGATATACTCCCCACAGATAATCATTTCCTACAATAAGCTTTATGAATGAGATTTGAACGGTGTTTAAATCTCAATCAACTTCATTTATAAAATCTATTGTCGACAGATTTTATAAAAATCCTTTTTCTTTTGTGTTCTCCAAAAATCTCTCCTTTCAATGGAGCAAATTCCTTTCTAAAATTTTCTACAAAACATTCAGAATGTCTTCAGAATTGGGTATCTACTTTGCGCCCACTTTTAACAAGAGCAGTTTTAAAAATTAAAAGACTGTTTTCTAAACAAAGAAATGAAAGCCACAACTAAAGCAACCACCATTCATCCCGGTGAATTTGAAGCGCACACCCACTGGTATCCAAAAGCACTCAATGCGACGATTCATCCTATGATTAATTTTTTTCTAAATCTTGGACAAGAGCGAATCATTAGTAGATACTGTCACATGCACCCGATGGTAAACCGCGAAAAATTAGAAGAAATTCTCAATTATCGTTGTAAATATTTTCTGTGGTCGGGCGCAGATTTACTCAATGTAACGTCGGCAGGCGGCAAACGGCAGATGGTTGTGATTGAAAATAACTCCTGTCCATCTGGTCAAAAATCTATGCCTTTATTAGATGATAATCAGGAACAAGGTAGTTATAAACTGATGGTTGAGCGCACGTTCAAACCCTATTTGAAAAACCTGAGGCACAATATTAAAGGAGGTTTGGCGGTCATTTATGATAAAAATCCCATGGAAGTATCTGGCTACGCGGAAGTGATTGCGGATGTGATGCAAGAACCCGTGCATTACATCAAATTTGACAAAGATGATGCAAATCCAGGCGTACGCTTTGAAAATGGCATCATGCAAATTTGTTCAGAGAATGGCGAATGGATTCCAATTCGGGCTGCCTTCCGTTACCTGACGCAGAAGCCCTGGAATAGGTTGCCATTACATTCTAAAACCCGGATTTTGAATCCAACCATTGCCTGTCTTTGTGGTGGACGTAATAAAATGGTGGCCGCAAAAGCCTATGATATTTTCAATGCAGAATTGCAGCCACATGGTTTGAAAATTGTTACTCCCGAAACCATTTGGGATGTAAGTAAAAACGAAGTCCCACTTTGGGTCAAAAAAATGGGTGGGCAAGCCGTCGTAAAAGTTCCCTATAGCAACGCTGGACAAGGGGTCTATACAATTGTGACGGAAGCAGAATTGGATAAATTTATGGAATTAGAGTTTGAATACGACCGTTTTATTGTACAGAGTTTGATTGGCAATTATCATTGGAGCAGCAATACACAATCGGGAAGATTGTATCACGTTGGCACGATTCCTAATGCCAAAGGACAAACTTTTGTGGCGGATATTCGAATGATGGTAAGTTCGACTGAGCAAGGTCTAAAACCACTTTGCACCTACGCCCGCCGCTCGGAAAAACCGTTGGTTGACTACATTGAAGACAGTACCGATAGCTGGAAAATGTTGGGAACGAACCTTTCTTTTAAAAATCCAGATGGCAGTTGGAATAGCGATACAAACCGCCTGATGCTTATGGATAGACGAGATTTTAATAAACTCGGCATTGGTTTAGATGACTTGATTGAAGCGTATATTCAAACGGTACTTTCAACGGTCGCGATTGATAAAATGGCGAAAACCCTGGTGAATAAACAAGGTCGTTTTCGGATGCGCTTGTTTAAAAGTTTAAACGATGATGAAGGTTTAATTAACGAAATTATGGCGTAAATGGCGGATGTTTTTTTTGAGGTTAGAAAATCTTGGGTTCTAAATGATTTCATTTGGTTAATATAAATTCAGATTAAAAACCCTGAATCTGCCCCTCGAAAAAACGTCGGCTTCACCTATAGGTTCGTGCAAATTTTAGTTAGAGCATGTCATATTATTTGTTCTTTTGCTATCACCTGATTATTTTTTATAGACGGAGCAAAAGCTGGATTTTT
>CAYUNA010000169.1:0-8041 GCA_964445895.1 uncultured Saprospiraceae bacterium
TCCTATTGCTAATAAATTGACCCCAGAGCATATAACATCTATAATAGAATCTTCCAGAGATGACGACAAAAGGCAATTTCAAGATACTCTTTATAGTAGATTTTTTAACTTAGGATATGTAGTAATTGCATGTGTAATTTTTATTTTTCTTGTTGTCTTTCTAAAAAGTGAGCCAGAAATGTTAAAAGATATTTTGAAAGTATTCACAGGAATGATTGCTGGATTTGGTGCAGGTTATGCAGTTAAAGGATATAAAAAAGATTAAATAGAGTTCGTTAATTAGAATTTTAATTGATAAAAATGCGCTGATAACTTTTGTTATATCAGCGCATTTTTTTATCATTTTCCTTGTACACCATTCAAATAATTCACTCCCATCAACAAAAAGAACAAATACAGCGAAATCCCAAAATTGTTCTCCACCGTATTTTCCATCATAAAAGACATAAAAATTATCGCATGGAGGGCAAGAAACAGAGGATTTCGATAATTTTTTTGATATAATAATGGAAAAAAGAAGGCAAAAGCAAACAACAAAACGCCAATAATCCCCGTCCCCGCGTAATGCGACAAGAATTGATTGTGTGGTTTTCGGTAGGAATATTGACCATTGAATTTTTCAGCATAAACCTTTTTGACTTCCTGTTTTAAATCACCTGCCCCGACACCAAGTATCGGATGCGCGTTACCAATTTCCAACCCAATCATTAACGAAGTGATTCGTTCTGAATCAGAATAATTGCCACCGATGCCTTGTTTATATTGGTCAAAATCCCATTTAGCGTAAGCGATTTTCTTTTGAAAACTTGGAAATAATTGATACGCGAGAAAAGGAACGGCAGTTAACCCCAGAATAGTCGCCAAGATTAACCAATATTTTTTGGAAGAGATTGCATAATGAATACCGACCACAAATAAGCCTAAATACAGAGCTAAAATGCCACTTCTAACGGATAAAACGTGGATGAATGCAAATAAAAATAGCGTCATTCCACCAATCAAATATCGCTCGTTTTTAGAAGAAAAATGAAAATTATCCCACCACAATGCCACGCCACCAATAATACTCAACGCTAAAGTCAGACTAAATCGAATGTGATTGGAAGGCGTCGGTACAGGCTGTCCGCGCCCAATAAGTTCAATAATATTTTCAAAGTCAGCCAGTAAATTCATGCCGACATAACAACAGGTAACAAACATCAAAAAGAGTAAAAAATAAAGAATAGCATAGCACTCTTTTTTAGTCAATTTGGGCATACTTAAAAACGCAAATGGTAGTATCAAAAACGGCAATTTTATCCGTAATCGCTCCAATGTATACTCCAAATCTGAGGAATAAACCGATGAAAAAAGCACTATAAAAAAGGAAATTGTAATCACCCACCATACTTTTTCCGTTTTAAATCTTCGCCAATTTTCCGCTAAGGTATCTCGCCAAGTCACGCGCACACGAGGACCATCAAATTTTAATTGAAACAACGCCAATACAACCAATCCAATCATGGACACCGATAAAATAAACTCGGCAGACAAAATCATGCTCACCAACCACAAAAAAAGGAAGGTAATGGATTGAATTTTGTAAGATTTAAGTAGTTGATTCATTCAACGGTAAACGGTTAACGGCAGACGGTGGACGGCACAATAAGGCAATACCAGCGTTTTCCGAGAAAGATTTAAGTAATTTTCTTGCGCAAACTTAACTAATTTTCTGATTAATTCGATTAGCTTGAATAGCTCGATTATTTCGATTGGCTTGAATAGCTCGATTGATTCGATTGATGAAAGCAATATTTTATAGAAACTTTTTTTGAACCATTTTGGTTAGTCATTCTTAGTTTGCATACAAAAACTTATCTTTGCCGACTATTTTTAATACGATATACTGGCAATCGAAATAATCGAGCCAATAGAAATAATCGAATCAATCAAATCATGGCAGCAGAAATTTTCGCAAAAGTAGAGCAAATCATCGCCGATATCGAAGCGGCAAATCCGCAGACAGCAGAAGCCGTCGAGCAATTTCGGATAAAATATTTGGGCTCAAAAAATACGTTGAAGCCGTTGATGGGCGAGATGCGCAACATTCCGAATGAGCAAAAACGGGATTTTGGACAATTGGTCAATCGAGCTAAAAAAGTAGCGGAAGCAAAATTTGAAGAGTTGAAGAGTGCCGCCGCGGCTGCCGCTGACGATGAAGCTGCTGCATCAATTGATTTGACAATGCCGGGCGAACCAATGAATTTGGGCGCACGTCATCCCCTGGCAGTGATGATGAATAAAATCATTAGCATTTTTGAAAAGATTGGTTTTGAGATTGCAGAGGAGCGCGAAATTGAAGATGATTGGCACAATTTTACGGCAATGAATACGCCAGAAGACCACCCTGCACGAGATATGCAAGACACTTATTATTTGCAAAATAGTACGGAAATGTTGCTGCGAACGCACACCTCTTCCGTACAAGCACGAACGATGACGACGCAAAAGCCACCGATTCGGATTCTTGCGCCAGGTCGGGTTTATCGAAATGAAACGATTTCGGCGCGGTCGCACTGCCAGTTTCATCAGGTGGAGGGATTGTACATTGACGAAGGCGTTTCTTTCGCGGATTTGAAGCAGACTTTGGAGTATTTTTCTCAGGAAATGTTTGGTGAGAAAACGCGAATTCGTTTGCGACCATCGTATTTTCCATTTACGGAACCAAGTGCAGAGATGGATGTTTCTTGCTTTATTTGTGATGCCAAAGGTTGCAATATTTGTAAATATACAGGTTGGGTAGAGATTTTGGGTTGTGGTATGGTTGATCCACAGGTACTGGAAAATTGCGGCATTGATTCAACAAAATATACAGGTTTTGCTTTTGGAATGGGTATCGAACGGCAAGCGATGTTGAAGTATAAAGTGAATGATATTCGCTTGTTTTTTGAAAATGATGTGCGGTTTTTGGAGCAGTTTGAAGGGGCGGTTTGATGAAAATTATTTAGAGCATGTTTAAATTTTACTCTCCTGATAACCAATATTTTATGAACCTGACTTCAAATTAGCGCAGTCATGTATCTCGATATATTCCTTTGCTAATTTATTGTCAGAACCATAAACTATTGATTATCAGTTCGGTAAAATTTTAAACATGCTCTTAACTTTGAATAAAAAGATATGGTACTTCCATTGGATAAAACCTTTTTAAAGGAAAAAGACGGAAAAAAATTCTACAACATAATTGTCGAAGAGGAACAGTTAGTCTGGATTGAAGCACAGCTGGCGGAACACAATAGAATTCGGGAAGAATTTAAAAATGATTTGGTAGAAGCAATGAAAGATGCTAAAGATATTTTGGACGGCAAAAAAGAAGGGTTAACATTTGAAGAAATCCTTGCTAATCTTGATTAGGAACGCGAAGTAAATAACTTAACATTCTTGAGAGAGAATGTCAATTTATTTATTTCGCGTTCCTTAGATTGTAGATAACTCATTAACCAGTTTGATTAAATTTAATTTGATGAATGTACATATTCGTTTTAGTCTAATTTTTTTAAAAAACATAAAAAAACTATCCAAAAAACATCGGTCTCTAAAAAGTGATTTACAAATACTTTATGCTAAACTAAATGAAAATCCTTATCTCGGAGAGGAGATGGCACAAGGTTTTTACAAAATAAGAGTTGCCATTAAAAGTAAAGGGCGTGGTAAAAGTGGAGGAGTTCGAGTTATTAATTATGTGATCAAAAAGAATATTGTTAATAAAGAAGAACAAGTTTCAATCATAGTTTTGACAATGTATGATAAATCAGATAAACAAAGCATGAAAGCACATGAGGTAAAAGCTCTTTTAGAGGATGTAAAAAAACAAAATCCTGAATATTTTAATATTATAATTAGTCAAAATTCAAATTTGAAATACACTTCTCTAACGCAAGTTCAGGCTGATTTGAAATCTGCTAAAACGACTTGTCCTGCAATTGTTGATTATTACCTTTCCAAAATAGAATCTACTAAAAATTTAAATATCTACATCGAAGTTTTCGCTGATGAAGCACGCGAAAAAGCGCAACAATTGCAGCAAAAACATGAGCAAAATCCAGCGAGCGTAGGCAAATTATTCGGAGCAGTTATTTCTCTAAAGGACAATCTTTGCTATCAAGGTCACGGCGTTACGGCAGCTTCAAAAATCCTAAATGGCTTTGAATCCATTTACAATGCAACCGCGGTCGAACGATTGTTGGCGGAAGATGCGATTATCATTGGGCGAGTAAATTGCGATGAATTTGCGATGGGTTCGACGACGGAAAGTTCGGTGTATGGTGTCACCAAAAATGCAGCAAATCCAGCATGTGTGCCAGGTGGAAGTTCAGGCGGTTCGGCAGTGGCCGTACAGGCAGATACGTGTTTGATGAGTATTGGGTCAGATACGGGCGGATCCGTTCGGCAGCCGGCAGCATTTTGTGGCGTAGTGGGCATGAAGCCGACTTATGGACGGATTTCGCGGTATGGATTATTGGCTTATGGGTCGTCTTTTGACCAAATTGGGACATTGACACATAGCGTAGAAGATGCGGCGATATTATTAGAAGTGATGGCGGGTGAAGATGATTTCGATGCGACCGCAAGTAGTCGAGAAGTTGACAATTACGGCACAGCGATTTTTTCTAAAAAAGCAAAAATTGCCTATTTCGACACAGCAATGAACCATGAAAGTATTGATGCTGATGTTAAAAAATTATCACTCAATTTTGTTGAAAAATTAAAAAGCGACGGTCATGAAGTAGAAGCGGTTGATTTTGAATATTTGGATTACATTATTCCAGCCTATTATGTGTTGACGACGGCAGAAGCATCTTCAAATTTATCACGGTATGATGGTATTCGTTTTGGACATCGAAGTTTGGAAGCGAAGAATATTGATGAAGTTTATAAAAAATCACGGACAGAAGGATTTGGAACAGAAGTGAAGCGACGAATTATGCTGGGTACTTTTGTTTTAAGTGCAGGATATTACGATGCTTATTATACCAAAGCTCAGCAAGTTAGGGCATTAATCGCTAAGCGGACGGAAGAAATTTTAGAACAATACGATTTTATTTTGATGCCTGCTTCTCCCACACCTGCATGGGAAATCGGCAAGATGGATGATGACCCTGTAGCGATGTATTTGGCTGATATTTATACCGTGCAAGCCAATATGGTCGGCATTCCTGCTATTGCATTTCCAATTGGAGAACATGAAAATGGGCTGCCTGTGGGGATTCAGTTGATGGGACGAAAATTTGGAGAAGGTGAGCTGTTGGCGTTTGCGAAGGATGTTTGTTAAGTATTTTAACTACAACGTTTTCAACAATCGCCTATTTACACAACTCACTCCTCTTCTTCTCCACTCTGTTTCGCCTTTTTAGCTGCAAAATATCCTTGAATTTTCTTTGCATTTCCCAAACCAACTACTTCCGCAACCTCCGTCACCGTCGCCTCTCGAACCTTTTTTACCGAAGCAAAATGTTTCAATAATTTATTTGCCGTCTTTTCACCAATCCCAGGAATATCCAGCAATTCTGAGGTCGTAAAAAACTGCGAACGCTTATTTCTATGAAAAGTAATGGCAAAGCGGTGCGCCTCATTTCGAGCGTGTTGAATGACTTTAAGCGTCTCCGATTTTTTATTAATATATAATGGTACGGGATCATTGGCAAAGAAAATTTCTTCGAGTCGCTTGGCAATTCCAATCACAGTGATTTTATCAATCACGCCCAATTCCGTCAAAATTTTTACCGCCGAACTCAACTGCCCCTTTCCACCATCAATAATTATCAAATTCGGTAGCGGTTGCTCTTCTCGCACCAACCGACTGTACCGCCTTCCGACGACCTCTTCCATCGATGCAAAATCATTTGGTCCAATGACCGTCTTAATATTATAGTGTCGATAATCTTTTTTCGACGGTTTACCATTTTTAAAAACTACGCACGACGCGACGGGATGTGAACCTTGAATATTTGAGTTATCAAAACATTCGATGTGTAGCGGTAAATCTTCCATCTGCAAATCTTCCTTCATCGTACGCATAATCCGCTCAGCAGAAGTTTGCTTTTTAATATTGTTGATGTCTTGACGTCGTTTTTGTAAAAGGAAATACTGAACGTTCTTTTCAGATAAATCAACTAATTTTTTCTTATCCCCAATTTTAGGAACGACTACATTAACTTCCTCCTCGGGTAACAATACTTTAAACGGCACTAAAACCTCTGGCGCGATACTTTGAAACTTCTTCCGCAATTCTGGTATCGTATATTCCAATAAATCCCGTTCTTCTTCGTCCAGATTTTTCACCAATTCTTGCGTATAAGTATTCATAATCGCACCATTCACCACTTTCAGGTAATTGACATACGCATTTTTTTCATCCGACGAAATCGTAAACACGTCAACATCTCGAATCGTCGTGCTGACCACCGTCGATTTGCCCTGATAATCCTCAAACGCTGTCAGCTTTTGTTTGATTTGTCCCGCCTTTTCAAACTCTAAATTTTCTGCGTGCCACTGCATTTTTTCTTGAAAATGCCGTTTCACCTGCCCAAAGTTCCCTTTTAGAATATTTCGAATCTGGTCAATTTTCTCATTATACTCTTTTTCTGACTCGTAGCCTACACAAGGCCCAAGACAGTTCTTAATATGATATTCTAAACAAACTTTAAATTTCCCTTTTTCAATATTATCTTCCGATAAATTATAGGTGCATGTCCGCAAAGGAAATAGTGATTTTATCAATTCCAAAATCGTTTTCACACGAGCTTTAGAAGTGTAAGGACCAAAATAAGTAGAAGTATCTCGCCGATTGATATAGCGGGTAATATAAACACGAGGAAAACGCTCATCCTTTATACAAATATAATTGTACGTTTTGCCATCTTTCAAAGCCACATTGTAGCGTGGTTGATATTTTTTAATCAAGGTACTTTCTAGCAGCAGCGCATCCGTTTCCGTTTCGACAATAGTATAAATAAACTTGTGCGCATTTTTCACCATTATCTTCGTCTTCCGCAACTGATGTTTTTTAGAACCAAAGTAGGAAGCCAACCGATTTTTTAGATTTTTTGCCTTCCCTACATACAAAACGACCCCTTCCTTATCCAAAAAGCGGTAAACTCCTGGGTCTTTTGGTAATGTATGCTGTATCTTTTTGTAATCTTCTGTTGTCATCGTATGTGCGAAAGTACGTTTTGATTTGCTTTTTTAGAACGAGGCCTGTTTTTTTTATTTAAAAACACCTGAATTAGGCGCGTAGTTTTTCAAAATTACCATTTTAAAAATAATCACTTATTCTTAAAATAAATTCCCGTTTAAAATTAAAATCCTAACAATATTTCATTCATCCTAAATAATCAACTTATTTTATGGCAATAAGAACATTTTGCCTTTTTTTAAATTAAAAACAGACACAAAAACCATCACATTTACTACCCTTTTAATACATTTTAGAAATCCTCAATTAAAAGCCCTCAATGAACATTTTTTAATGTAATTCTAAATATTTTTACAATTTATTACGAATATTACATAAATTTAAAATAATTATTGAAAAATTTGCATCAACTAATACAACCCTATACCTTTGTATTATCGAAAGAAAGAAATCATACAGTTGATTTCTAAAAGTTTTTGAAAAATTTAGACTTTATAAAGCAATAAGTAATTGATAGTGTACAATGAGCAATTCCAAGTACGGAATTCAAGTGTTCATTGCACATTTCTAATTACTTATTGAAAACACTGTGAGGTGATGAAATTGGCAGCCATGTCCTCTTGTCTCGGGGATAGGGAATCTGGGATAAACGCCGCGTATCGGATTGACCACAAATTGATTTTTGCGCGATGGCTAACCACCCTGTGTAGGTTCGACTCCTACTCTCACAGCAATACAATTAACAATGGGCAATGTACAATGAGCAATTCCAAATACGGGATTCATTGCACATTGTTCATTCCTAATTGCACATTGAAAACACTGTGAGGTGATGAAATTGGCAGCCATGTCCTCTTGTCTCGGGGA
>CAYUNA010000170.1:0-7976 GCA_964445895.1 uncultured Saprospiraceae bacterium
AATCAATTAATCAAATAATCTCCTATTTTCGCGCTTGTGAAGAATATGCAAAAAATCTTGGAGCTGTACCGAGATGACGAACGAATACAGCAATTGGCAGAAACCCTTAACGCCGAAACGCCCGCACGACTCCAACTCTTAGGAATGCGCGGCGCACAGGAATCCTTTGTCCTGATGGGAACGTATCTGAACCTGCCGCAAAATCATCTCGTGATTGCCAACGATAAAGAAGAAGCAGCTTATCTGCAAAATAACCTGGCGAGCTTGTTTGATAAAAAGCCTGTTCGGTTTTTTCCTGATTCATTCAAAAGACCACAATTTTTTGAGGAACTGAATAACAACAATGTCCTTGAGCGTACCGAAGCGATTAATAAAATTTCCACGGCAACGGGTGCGGGTGAAGTCATTGTAACTTATCCCGAGGCGTTGTTTGAAAAAGTAGTCGCACCGGCAGTGTTAGACGAAACACGTTGGGTAATTAAAAAAGATGAGCAAATTGATGTCCAAACGCTTATTGAAGTGATGGCAGAATATGGTTTTCAGCGAGAAGATTTTGTCTATGAACCAGGACAATTTGCGGTGCGGGGCGGCATCATTGATATTTATTCTTATGGGAATGAATATCCATATCGGATTGAATTATTTGACGAAGATGTAGAAAGTATTCGGACGTTTGACCCGACGACGCAATTGTCGCAGCAAAATATCGCGAGCGTGTCAATTGTTCCCAATATCAACACGAAATTTACGCAAGACCAAAAGGTGTCGTTTTTTCGAGTGTTGAAAAAAAGAACGGCGATTTGGGTGAAAGATTTTCAAGTGCTGCTTGACCGTTTGCAGACTTGTTTTGAAAAAGCAGAAGAGTTCGCGAGTACACTGACAGTTTTGGATGAAACGGAGGTTGCAGAAATTTTTCGTGACCGTGCTTTTATCCGCCCCGCCGAGGTGATTGCGGATATTCAAGCCTATCCAATTTTATCATTGACAGACAGTGTGCAGCCGCTTTCTTTTGATAAAACGATTAAATTTAACAGTCGGCCACAACCTGTTTTTAATAAAAATTTTAAGTTCCTAATTGACAATTTACATGACAATGCTAAAAGTGAAATTGAGAACTACATTTTTACGGAAAATGCAAAGCAGATTGAGCGTTTTTATTCCATTTTTGAAGACCTGGAAGCCAATGTGCAATTTCATCCGGTGACGAAAGCGATTAGTGCAGGTTTCGTTGATTTGGATTTGAAAATAGCTTGCTACACTGACCACGAAATTTTTCAACGATTTCATAAATATAAACTACGGCGTGGTTTTACAAGAGATAAATCGTTGAATTTAAGATTGTTGCGGGAGTTGAAGCCAGGCGATTATGTGGTGCATATTGACCACGGAATTGGGAAGTATTCGGGTTTGCAAAAAATCGACATCAACGGACATGTGCAAGAGTCGGTGCGGATTTTTTATAAAAATAATGACGTTTTGTATGTGAGTATCAACTCGCTGCATAAAATTACAAAGCATACCGGCAAGGAAGGAACCGTTCCAAAAATCAACAAACTTGGCTCCGATGCTTGGCAAAACCTCAAACGAAAAACCAAGAAGAAGGTTAAGGATATTGCCGCCGAACTCATCAAATTATACGCTAAGCGAAAAGCTGCACCCGGTCACGCTTTTCCGCCTGATGGTTATATGCAAACTGAGTTGGAAGCATCTTTTATTTACGAAGATACGCCCGACCAATTGACCGCGACTGTCGAGATGAAAGAGGATATGATGAAGCCGATTCCGATGGATAGATTGATTTGTGGTGACGTTGGTTTTGGTAAAACAGAGGTCGCATTAAGAGGGGCATTCAAGGCGGTGATTGGTGGAAAACAAGTGGCGATTTTAGTGCCAACGACGATTTTAGCATTGCAACATTATAAAACCTTCAAAAGCAGATTGGAAGAATTTGGGGTGACCGTAGATTACATCAATCGATTTCGGACAACGAAGGAAAAGAACGCTGTTTTTAATGGTTTGAAAGCAGGAGAAATTGATATTGTGATTGGTACACATGGGATTTTGAATAAAAAAATTGGTTTCAAAGATTTAGGATTATTAATCATTGATGAGGAGCAAAAATTTGGAGTAGCAGCCAAAGAAAAACTCCGAAACCTCAAAGTCAATGTCGATACCTTGACCTTAACTGCAACCCCGATTCCACGGACGATGCAGTTTAGTTTGATGGCGGCCCGCGACCTTTCTGTGATTCGCACACCGCCACCCAATCGACAGCCAATTCATACGGAAGTGCGGATTTTTAGTGAAGAATTGATTAGAGATTCGATTTATTATGAAGTGAATCGCGGGGGGCAGGTGTTCTTTGTTCACAATCGGGTAAAGACGTTGGCTGATATTTCGGCGATGGTCAAGCGAATGTGTCCGGATGTCAAAGTAGCGACGGCGCACGGACAGATGGAAAGTAAAGATTTGGAAAAAACATTACTGGAGTTTATTGATAAAAAACACGACGTTTTGGTGTGCACCAATATCATCGAAACGGGCTTGGATATTGCAAATGCCAACACGATAATTATTAATAATGCCAATCAGTTTGGAATGAGTGATTTGCACCAATTGCGGGGTAGAGTCGGGCGAAGCAATACCAAAGCATTTTGTTATTTGTTTTGTCCACCGATTTCTACCTTAACGGCGGATGCTCGAAAACGATTGAAAACGATAGAAGAACATTCTGATTTGGGAAGTGGCTTTGAGATAGCAATGCGAGATTTGGATATTCGTGGTGCTGGTAATTTATTGGGGGGCGAGCAGAGTGGTTTTATTAATGAAATAGGGTATGAAACTTACCAAAAAGTGTTGGAGGAAGCCATTTTGGAATTAAAAGAAAGTACATTTAAAGACCTTTTTAAGGAAGATTTAGAGAAGAAAAAACTTTATGTACGAGATGTGACGATTGATACGGATGTGGAAATGTTGATTCCCGACGAGTACGTTAGCAATATTCAGGAGCGACTAAATTTGTACACAAGTTTGAATAAAATTGATACGGAAGAAGGCATTCAGACCTTCAAAAAAAGTATGATTGACCGTTTTGGAAAAATGCCAAAAGTAGTGAATGGACTATTCGATGGCTTGCGGTTGCGTTGGATTTCTAAGGAGCTTGGCTTTGAGCGCATTATCTTAAAAAATGGAAAACTACGCTGCTATTTTGTCGAAAATCCACAATCGCCGTATTATGAAAGTCCGACGTTTCAAAAGATTTTTCAATTTATCGCAACGGAGGGGCACAAGCATGGATTGAGTGTGAAGAAGTCGCCACGGCATTTGATTTTGGTAAAAGATGGCATTCGGAGTTTGGGGAAAGCACGGCAGGTTTTGCAGGAGATTGAGAAAGGTATTCTTTAAGAGCATGTATAGTTTTTCTACGAACTGAAAATCAAAAACGAATAAATTTTATTTTGTAATCACATTATAAAAAAGTTGTATTTATACTTCTTTGTGCTTCTATTTTTTAAATGCTTTTTATTCAGAATGTCTAATTCTTTAAAAATCAATACTTTATTTTTGGCACAATTTTCCATATATAAATAATGTATATTTGAAACAACGATTGAAAATTTCAATCTAAGATAATACATACTATGAGAAAGTCCGGAAATCGAGTTTACTAGAACTTTTCCATTTTCCCGGAAGGACATTACACAACCTTCCTAACTCCGGGACTTCCTCAGAACAATTTACAATTAGAAATATGCAATGAGCAATTAGGTTAGGCAATGATTAGATAAAAATCTGTTATTGGAAACACTTTAAGCTCCGATTTTTTAGCATATTCTTATTATCGAAATACTGGTTTTGACCACATCACTTCGTGTGCTGTGCTCCAATAACCGTATGTCGTCTTCGAATCTTTTCTTACCATTACACACATCAACAGCAAATTATTTTGCCTTGGCGAAGCCTTGTCTTTTGTTTACAATTGACACTGGGTTTTATTGAATTTTTTCAACGTTAACGGCAGTAAAAATTATATATCCATATTTTTTAAGTGATAAATAATGAGCGACGGCTTGAAAGATGATTTTAAAAAAAAATCGGAAATCAACGAGTTAGCAATTAGGAATCACCAATCACCAAGAAGATGAAGAATTTGAACGGTTTTGCTCGGAATTGCACAGGATGGCTACCTGGAAGTGCCCCCTCACATACCCCCCACAATCTACACGGATTGATGACCACTTTGTTGGTCGCTATAATGGTCATGTTTGGGCAAACCGTTTTTTCTCAGTGTTCAATTGTCTGCAACGGGAGCGTGACAGTAGCTTTAGATAGCAATGGCATGGCGACAATTACACCCGCAATATTGATGCAAGGCGCACCAACCAATTGCAATGGGACATTTACTTTAGAAGTAGTGGACGCAGATGGAAATGTGATTGGCGATATGGTCGATGGAAGCGAAATTGGCTTGGATTTGACGGCAACGTTAACGGCGAGTGATGGCAATGCCTGCTCAAGTGATGTGACCGTGATTGACAATATGAATCCAGTTTTAAATTGCACAGAAGTCTTTATTTATTGCAATATGAATGCTAATCCTGCAATCATTGGCTTTCCTGGCATCAGCGATAATGTCACTCCTTTTAATGATTTAACTATTGCTTATTCAGATGATTTTACTGACTTAGCGTGCGGCACAATGGCTGGCGACTCAGCGGTAACTGCGCGAATTGACCGAGATTGGAGCGTGACGGACAGCAGCGGCAATTCATCAATATGTACACAAACAATTTGGCTTTTACGAGCTACTTTAGACCAAGTGGAATTTCCGTCAAATTTTGATGGTTTTGAAAATGCTACCCTCGAATGTGGCGAAGATGACCCTTATGATTTGAGTTTCACTGGCTATCCTACTATTAACAATTATCCATTGACTGGCGCGAGTGATTGCGAACTGGTCACAGCATTTACAGACCAGGAATATCCTGAGTGTGGCGGACAAATCAAGATTGTCAGAACCTGGTTTGTGAATGACATTTGTACAGATGAAACGCGGGTTTCGTCTCAAATTATTAATTTAAATGACACGCAAGCACCTAATTTGACGTGTCCGCAAAATATAAGTTTTAACACGTATGCCAACTCTTGTGTGGCACAAGTGTACTTACCTGCGGCAGACGCGGATGATGCTTGTTCAGATTTTGTTGTCGTTCCGGAATGGGACTTTGGCACAGGACACGGACCTTATAACACTGTACCTGCGGGTGAGTATGAAGTGGTTTATAAAGCAGAAGATGACTGTCAAAATAAATCAACTTGTACGATTACTGTAACGGTGGCAGACGATGATTTGCCAACGGCGATTTGTGAAAATGAAATTGAAGTAGTCTTGCAACCTGACGGAACAGTACTCGTTTATGCTGAAACTTTTGATGATGGTAGCCATGATAATTGCGGTATTGACGATTTTTTAGTCAAACGTGGCAGCGACCCTTTTGATGAATTTGTTTACTTTGATTGTAGTGATTTGGGCAATCCGACCAGTATTACTTTAGAAGTGTTTGATATCAACGGTTTGAGTATGCAGTGTACAAGTAACGTAGTTGTAATGGATGAGGTTGATCCGGAAATTACTTGTCCAGGCTCCATCAATGTGGACTGTGGCTTTGCATATACGCTCATTGAATATACAGGAATTGCGTTTGCAACTGACAATTGTGGCTCTATCAATTTGAGTTGGAATGACAACATTAATCTAAATACCTGCGGCATTGGTTTTGTTACTCGAACCTTCTCTGCAACGGATGAAAGCAACAATACAATCTCGTGTAATCAAACGATTACTATCTCCGATAACACGCCGTTGGGGGTAACTTTTCCGGAAGATATTTTGACGTATGAATGTGGTTTTGATGTCGATACGACCAACACCGGTGTACCGATTATGACTGGGCGAGACTGCGAACAGTTAGGAATTTCCAGTACAGATTTTACTTTTTTTACAGCTTATCCAGCTTGTTATAAAATAGTGAGAAATTGGGCGGTGATTGACTGGTGTGTTTTTCAACCGAACGACCCTGACGGTGCAGGCATTTGGGAACACACACAAATTATTGAAATTTTGGATGCAACTGCTCCTGAATTGACTTGCCCACCTTCGATTACCGTTGGCATTGATAATGTTTTTGATTGTCAAACTTTAGTTGATTTGGAATTAGCAACGGCGATGGATTGTAGTGAGTCTATTTCTTTTACTAACGATTCGCCCTTTGCTGACAATAACGGTGCAGATGCCAGTGGAACCTATCCAATGGGCACGCATACGGTCACATTTACGGCATACGACGGCTGTGGAAATATGGATGAATGTACAATGAATTTCACGGTAATTGACACCGAGGCACCGTCGCCTGTTTGTAATAATGGAGTCTCCATCACGATTCAAGCGAATGGCATGGTGACGATTACTCCAGATTTAATTGAAGGAGGAAGCTCTGATAACTGCTCAAATTACGAAGATTTAATTTTTCAGGTCAGTCCAAATACATTCAATTGCGATAATATTGGAAACGAAGTAGCGACGCTGACGGTAACGGATGTTTATGGTAATAGTTCTTTTTGTCAAACGACGGTTGTCGTGCAAGATAACTTAGATTATTGCGATGGAACGAATAACAATATCAGTCTGGGCGGCTTTGTTGGATTAGAAAACGGGGACGCATTGAGTCAAAAAGTAGTCGGCATAAGTGGCGGTGTTTCGATAGCGATGCACACAGATGTCGATGGAACATTTAACTTTGAAAACTTGCCATCAGGCAGCAATTATACCATCACACCAACTTATGATACCAATCCAATGAATGGCGTAACGACGCTGGATTTGGTCTATATCCGCAGGCATATTTTGAACATCAGCCCATTGAGTTCGCCCTATCGAATGATTGCGGCAGATGTCAATAATTCGGGTAGCGTAACGACGCTGGATTTGGTACAATTAAGGAAGTTAATTTTAAATATTGAAACAGATTTTAGCAACAATACCTCCTGGCGTTTTGTGCCGTTGGATTACCAATTCAATAATCCACAAAACCCACTGAGCGAAGATTTTCCAGAGAGTATCACTTTACAAAATGTAAATAGCAACGATTTGGAAAATGATTTTATAGGCATCAAAATTGGCGACGTGAACGGCACCGCCAATGGCGATAATCTACTCGCTGCCGACGACCGAACAATGACTGACGTACTACGATTAATGACGACCGACCGCAAATTAGAAGCGAATTACGATTACGAAATCCCGATTACTGCTGTAAATTTTGAGCAGATAATGGGCTACCAGTTTGCGCTGGAATTTGACACCGACCGATTAGAAATTTTAGACATTGTTCCTGGAAAATTGCAGGAGCTGAAAGCCGCTAATTTCGGAACAACCTTGTTGTCTGAAGGCATATTGACCACCAGTTGGGAGAGCATTTTCGACCAAAAACTGGCTGCTATTGATGAATTATTTATAATCCACGTTCGCGCTAAAGCGAACACCACACTGAGTGAGGTTTTGCGCATCAGTCCTTCGTATGTATCTGCAGAAGCGTACGCTGGAAGTTTCGCTAACCCTACCAACAACGTCGATTTTTACGACGTGACTTTGGGCTTTGAGAAAACGACTGACACGAGATTTGAACTGTATCAAAATCAACCGAATCCAACGAATGGCAACACGACGATTAATTTTTATTTGTCGAAAGTTGCCGAAACAGAGCTGCGTATTTTTGACCTTTTTGGCAAAGAAATTTTCTATCAAAAAGGCGAATACACGGAAGGACAGCATAGCATCGAAATTGATTTGAGGACGATGACGGACAAAGCGGGCATTCTGATTTATGAATTGCACGCGGAGGGATTCCGACCGAAGCGGAAGAAGTTGATTTTTACAAAGTAGTTTTTTGAGGCATCCACCCCCGACCCCTAAAGGG
>CAYUNA010000171.1:0-7975 GCA_964445895.1 uncultured Saprospiraceae bacterium
ATTTAGGAATGTTTAAAGAATAATTTTCTATTCTCGTACCATTTCTTAATTGACCAGTTTCATGATGTACTATTTTTTAAAAGAACTTCTTGTTTTCAAATGGTTTTCTGAGTAGTAAGTCAAGTTAATAGTGAGCATATCTTTACTTCGAAGAAACGCCTCCATAAGACCGACGTTTCCCCGTAATCGTTACTCGACGCTCCATACATGCACGTGGGCTATAAACTGATTTTCGCTTATCTCTAAAATCATCGCTTACCCCTTTTGATGCTTGCGTTTCGCCAAATGGCACCGTCTTAATAATCAATTGGTTTCCCAAATATGGTTTTAAAGCACCGTTTGAAAACGTTCGAAAATGGTTCATAATCGTTCGCAGACGTCTATCGGTCAATGCAGAATTATAGGCGGCATTCGCAATTGGGCTCGCATAGCCTTCCAAGCTCAATTCAATTTCGTCGCCTTGTCGCAAATGATGCAATAGGTTTTCGGTAAACTCCATCAATTCAAAATAACCATTCTGTAAGTTGACATTGAAAAAATCATTCACATCTTTCTTTGCCAATTCTTTTTCAATACCAATCAAACCCAGTGGATATTTTGACACATACGTTACCTGACGTTTCATGTAATCCCGGTATGCTCTTTTATAAGTCAGATTGGGAATATCCATGCTCGCTCGCGGATAATTATTATCGAAATAAACCGTAATTGGTAAATCCAAAGAATAGCTTTTTTCCGCAATCGGAGCCGTGACAGGCGAAGTCTTCAATACTTCTACTTTTGGAGATTTGGTGGTAAATTCTCCCGTCGCTACATCAAATCCTGATCGAGTTCCTACTAACATGGCTGCGGGATTATCACGTTTGATAATGCGTCTGGTCTGTGGTTTAGTCACAACATTTGTATTTGTTTGCGGCTTTGTCACAATTTTCGTCTGTGGTTTGGTAGCAAGTTGAGTCTGTGGCTTTGAAATTACATAACTCTCTGTTGGCGTAGGTTTCTTTACCCGTTTTGGTGGATAATTGGTTTTCTTATTACGCTTTGGCGGATAGTTCGTTTTTGACTTTTTAGGCGGATAATTTGTTTTAGGTGTCGCTTTTGGCTCTTCTTTAGCTGGCGTCGTCTCCGAAGGCGTGTTGCTCGCCAATGCATTCTGGTCAACCTCTGTCATTGGCTTTGGCAACGTAAAACTTGACGACGGTTTGGTTGACGTAGCAGGTGGTGTGGTTGACTTCGATTTAGGGGTCGTATTCGCTACATATCCTTCTATTGGCTGCATAAAAACATACTTCTTAGGCTCCGTATCGTCCGTAAAATTTTTACTACTTACCATCGTTGTTGTCTCTTCAAATCCTTCGCGATTGACCACTAAATTATAATCTCGACCAGGAGCTAAACCGATATGCGCATAAAATTCTTCTTCCCCCATTTGAAACAATTCCTCTTCGCCAGTTAGTCGGTCAACTAAAAGAATTGATGCTCCTTTTTGTAAAGAATAATCTTTTTCATTGAAAACTGACACCACCAAATCCATATTGGGAGTCAACTCATAAATATCATGCAAGTTGCAATCTTTATTTTCACTCACACACAACGAACCAGGGCGATTAGAGGCAATAAAAGCACGACCAGATTGTACATCAAAAGAGTAGTACATATCGTCATAACTGGTATTAATTGGATAGCCCAAATTTTCGGGAGTAGTCCAACCATCATCTTTTTTCACTGATTTGAAAAGGTCATAACCTCCTAAGTTTTGAAAACCATCAGAGCTCAAATACAAAGTCTGGGCATGTGTATCAAAAAATGGTGACAACTCATCATTCGCTGAGTTAACAGCCGTAAGGTTTTGTGGTGTAGAAAATCCTTCCTCTCCTTCCACAAAACAATACCAAATATCCATTAAGCCTTGTCCGCCCATTCGGTCAGAGGCAAAAAACAGCACCTCTTTTCCCGTTCTTTTATCTATACCCAAAGCAGGTTGTGTATTTTTATAACCTTCCATGTTAATGGTTGAAGGAAGTGGTCGGGCACGTTCCCAACTCCCATTATAAGAACGGTCACGATAGTACAACTTGCACGCAATCGCGCCATCTTCCTGGTCTTCAATACACACAGAATAGTACATTCTCGTTCGCATGGTATTCATTGCTATATTTGCAGTAAATGCATTCTCTGCACGAGAATTTTGTCGAATTGGCTTGCCTTTTTCATCACCTACGGCTTTGAAAATTTTAGTCACATAACCATACTCTGTCTTGCTGTACTTTTTCTTCTTTCGCTTCTTTTTACTCCGTTTCTTCTTCTTTTTTCGCTTCTTGCTTTTGTCCAAACGCACTTTGGCTGTCGAAGAATAGTACAAAGTATCCCCTACTAATAAAGGAGCATAATCAGGAAAATAAGTATTGATATTTTCACTCAATTGGGTAATGCCGATACGCAATGGATTTTGTACCATTTCCAAGGCCCAATCACAATTTTCGATTTCCTCCTGAGATTTTCGGTAATATTTAGTGTTTTCAGGGTGCGCTTCCATAAATCCTGCATACAAAACAGAAGCCTCATCAAATTTTTCCATTCCTTTTTTTACCGTCGCCAACCAAAAATCAGTTAACTCATAATCTCCTCGTTTTTCTTCTTCTGGAATGGACTCAAAATATTTTTCTGCTAACTTATAAGACCGCAATCGCCGTGCTGATTCCGCAGCAAAATACAAAGCATCCAAGCGATTCGGTTCTTCCGACAAGATCGTTCGATAATGCGCTAAAGATGTTGAATAATTGCGAGCATTGTAGGCCTCTTGAGCCTTTTTCAAATAGGCTTTCATGGATTGCGCCTCCAAACCCGGGGGCAATACACACGCCAGCAAAACAAAGGCTAACAAGTATTTTAATAATTTCATGGTGTAGGTTTGAATTTTAAATCAAGTTGAATTTTGTAAAATTGAGTTTTAAATAAAAAGTAGTTGTTGAGTCCTTCAATTGAGTTAAAAATATGTTTACAATCGTTTTAAAATCCGTTTGCATCCAGATTATAAAAACGTTGGACAATGCGGACAATAAGTCGCAAATGGTACATCCGTAATAATATATATTGCTGATATTTCGAAGCTCCCCAAACCAAGGGATGCTTCGCGGAATCTAGACAAATTGATGTCATAACTGACACCGACTTGCCAACCGTTATAATGAAATCCGACATAAGGGATAATCGCATCTTCCCATCGATACGTTACGCCTACATCCATTGTTACAATCTTTGTTGGTCGCTTAATCAAAAATTGTCGCGCCGCCACTCCAAACAAATATTCACGGTAATCTCCTTGAATATTGACAATACCATGCGTCAAGGCATCAAGGTGGCTATTGATAGTTTTTACGCCAATTGCATATCCTGTGTATCGACGTTTTAATGTAACCGTTGCGTTGTTGGCAAATGTTTTATTAGGCTCTGTTAAGTGATAAATCCCGCCGCCAACGTCAAGCGTTGAACGGTCTAACGGGGCGGCTAAATGTAGATTAATTCCTGCGGCCACATCACCAAAAAATACTCTTGTATTATCAAAATCTTCTAAAGAAGGTAAACTTGAATCTAATTGACCATCTCTGTACTGCGTATCAAAGAATAGTCTATAATCGTTGAAAGACCGTTGGACACCACTAAATGTGCCACCAATAGTCATGTAATTTCGGCGGTCACGATCAAAATTTATTGAGTATGAACCTGTTAAACTCAGTTGCAAAAAACTCAACTGAGAGTCCCCCGCTTGGTCGTAATCCATATAGAATCCGACAGCAAATGGTCCATTATCATCTTTGTTTATAAAACGGGCATCAAAACCAGTAGCAATCTGCAAGTATGAAACACGCGCGGAATTCCATTGCGGCTTGAAATTGTTGACAAATCGCATATCCCCACTGAAAACACCAGTGAGACCGGGATTGAGATTCATGGGAGAGTACTGAAACTGAGAGAAGTGAATATCCTGTGCTTGCAACATCAAACTAAATAATATAAAAAGGACACTGCACCACACTCGCGACGAGTGAAGCTTCTTCATAGTATTCGTTTTTTTTTCAAAATTTTGCCCGAAGACAAAACTTAAGGTTTGAGTAATAAATTGAGCAACTTATCAAAGGCTTTCACCTTTTCCCTTCCTGATACGTTACAATTTTTATAATAAATTTAGACGGCAAGATTGCTGCATTGAAATCAATCCAAGCTGTCCGAAGGAATATTTAAAATTTTGTAAGACACCTACTTTTTTCAAAATTTCATCTTGAAAAAGCTTAAAAATATTTGTGAGTGAGGATAATAATAGATTGCTCTAAATCTTTAACTAAAAGCATATTTTTAAATTCGTCTTTAATTCCATTATTTGGTTAAAAAAGTTAATTTTGAACATAGTTAACCCATAAAGCTAAAATGGAGCAGTGTAAATTTAGGGGAATAAAAAAATACTAAAATTTTAAAGTAAGACGAAAGTACAGGTTAGAATATTGGTCTGAATTTCAAGTATCATAGGTGAATACGCTCTTTTGCGTAATAGTGTGTTAGTTAATCGGTAATTGTCAAATTTTATGAATAGGTTTAGTTGAATTAGAGTATTAAACGTATTTTCAAAAAATGAATTTTATATTTTAAAAGATATAAAACACTGTTTAAGAAACATTAATGATCACAACTACTTGATTATCAATCAACTATTACAATTATCGGGAATTAAGATTGATTTTCCAAAGTTTTTTTACATATTTTTTTATTATATTAAACTTAAAAACCATTAAACGCTGTTTAAATAAACTCATCAAATAGAAAAAATATTAATTATAATATATTTTAAATAAACAAACCAAACAAATTAAAAATTAGGATATAAGTCACATTCAAAATATTTAATAAAACCCCAATTTTATTGTTCTATTTCATAAAAAATGTGACTTAGAGATTATTTTTTTGTCTTAAACATGGATTTATTGTTAAATTTGCAATACTTTTTGTTAGAGAATTTTTTTAAGAACAATATTTTTTATAATCTTGGTTTTTCTATGTAATAAGAAGCATGATTCTAACATGCTATAAACCAACTATTTCATCATTTAACAAAACGATTATTATGTTTCAAGAATTTAAGGATTTTGCAATGAAAGGCAATTTGGTCGATATCGCCGTTGCTTTCGTTATGGGTGCTGCTTTTGGAAAAGTAGTGACCTCTTTCACAGAAGGAATTGTTTCTCCATTGATTGGAATGATTTTCAACACCGACTTCTCAAAAATGAAGTATGTCATGCAACCAGGTACGCTTAATGACGCAGGTGAAATGGTTGGAGAAATTGCGATTCTATATGGTAATTTCTTGACAGCTACTATGGACTTTATCATTGTTGCATTCATTATGTTCTTACTAGTGAAAGGTGTCAACAACATGAAAAAAGCTGAGGAAGAAGCTGCACCAGCAGGTCCAAGTCAAGAAGATTTATTATCTGAAATCCGTGATTTATTGAAAAAGTAAATCCTGACAGATTTTAAATTAACGGCTTACGATTTAGGTATCGTAAGCCGTTTTTTTATTGCAAAAATGGATTATGTAATTTTTCATGCCCAATCGTCGTCGCGGGGCCGTGTCCAGAATGTACTTTCACTTCATCAGGAAGCGTGAAAAATTTCGTTTTAATCACATTAATCAAGGTATCAAAATTTCCACCAGGCAAATCCGTCCGTCCGATACTTCCCTGAAACAGTACATCGCCCGCAATAATAAATGCATCTTTTTCACAGTAAAACGACAAACTCGCCGGCGAATGTCCTGGCGTAAAAATCGCTATCAATTTGGTATCTCCAAATACGATTTCATCACCTTCTTCGATAAAGCTACCTGGTTCTGGCGATTCTTCTGGTGTTGGCAAACCATAAAACATGGCAACTTGTGTCGCTGATTTTAAAACGACCAACTCCCCTTGATGAATTTCTAATGGCAAATTGAAAGTCTCACTCACAAATTTATTTCCAAAAACATGGTCGAGGTGACAATGCGTATTAATTAAGCGAACAGGTTTGAGCCCTTCTTTCTCGATATAGGTTTTCAAAACATCTTTCTCCCCTTGATCAAAACAACCAGGGTCAAAAATGACACATTCTTTAGTTCGGTCATCGACGACCAAGTAAGTGTTTTCAGAAAAAGCATTGAAAGTAAAGGATATAACGTGCGCCATTGAGTTTTAATTTTTTAAAGAAATAGGTAAGGGAGTAGGAAATTAATAGGCTACCCAATTTTACCGTGGATATTTTTTCTTCTCCACCTTGCTCGAAATGACAAGGTTTAAGAAATTTAAAAACGCGAAATTAGTAAAATTTAAAGTGCCAGCAAGTCTTATTTTTTTGAATAAAATCTAACATTTTTAACCTAAAACCGTTTTTAAGCGAATACCTTTGCGTCCTTTTTACAAATACTCCAAAATTTTAAAACAAAAATCATGAAAATAGTCATCGCTGGTGCAGGAGATGTGGGTTTTCATTTAGCAGAATTGTTAAGTTATGAAAATCAGGAAATCATTTTGATTGACAATAATCAGGACGTCCTAGATTATGCTGCTACGCATTTAGATGTGCTAACCATTAAAGGAGATTCGACTTCGATTGCTGTCTTAGAAAATGCAGAAGTCAATTCCTCACAGCTTTTTATCGCGGTTACAACTTCAGAATCAACAAATTTGGTGACCGCTATTTTAGCAAAAAAAATGGGCGCAAAACAAACTATCGCCCGTGTCAAAAATGACGAATACCTTACCGATAAGCACCGCGAAACGTTCAAAGAATTGGGTGTAGATTCCGTTATTTCGCCCCGACAATTAGCGGCGAAAGAGATTCTACGTCTGATTGCCAAATGCTCATTTACCGATATTTTTGACTTTGAAGATGGAAAAATTTCTTTGGCGGGTATGACTCTGCACCATAGCTCGCCTCTCCTAAATATGCGGTTGATGGATTTCCCAGAAATAAAAACAGATTTATCGCTTCGTCCTATCGCCATTTTGCGGGGACACCGAACGATTATTCCGCGTGGCAATAACGTTTTGCGTCACAATGACCATATCTATTTTATTACTAATAAAGACAATATTGACCGCATTGAGCAATTTGTTGGAGGAAATCAGCCACAGAAAGTTGTTAAAAAAATCATGATTATCGGCGGGACGGGTTTGGCTTATGAAACAGCTCGCTTGCTCGAAAATGACTACCGCATTACTCTTTTAGAAAAAAGTAAAAACCGCTGTAAACTTCTAGCTGCAAACCTACACAATACGCTCGTCATTCACGGTAAACCCAATGATTTTGACTTGATGATGGAGGAAGGGCTGGAAGATATGGATGCTTTTATTGGCTTAACGGATAATTCTGAAACGAATATTATTGCTTGTTTGACTGCAAAAAATCACGGTGTTTATAAGACCATAGCGCAGGTTGAGAATAAAGAATACACCCACATTTCGCAAAATATTGGTGTCGATACTTTAATTAATATGAAACTGATTGCTGCCAATAATATTTTCCGCCATGTGCGAAAAGGGCGCGTTGAGGCGATTACGAGTCTACACGGTGTAGACGCAGAGGTGATTGAATTTATTCTAACAAAAAATAATCAATTAACGAACAAACCATTAAAAGAGCTGCATTTTCCAAAGACAGCTTTGATTGGTGGCGTGATTCGTGGGGAAGAGAGTTTGATTCCAGACGGTAATTTTCAGCTACAATTGCATGATAAGGTGATTGTATTTACCTTGCCGGAAGGAATTTCTAAAGTTGAAAAACTGTTTCGCTAAAAAGGCGTAGTGCTGCTATTTATAAATAGTTGACAGTTATGATAGAATTTAAAAAAAAGGGAATTTTAGTACACCGTGTAACAAAAGTTTCTTTGCATTAAAAAAAAGAGGAGTTTGAGGATGAAAAATGATTTTGCAAAAATCATTTTTCATCC
>CAYUNA010000172.1:0-7975 GCA_964445895.1 uncultured Saprospiraceae bacterium
TCCGTCTGAAAAAAGAAAATTGTGGTGCGGGCGGACAAAAAAAGGTTAAAGAACTAAACCAGTACCTTAGTTCTACTTCCGCACTCTAACTCTATTCCACAAACAGCACTAACCCCTTCAGATACGCTCCTTCTTTATGAAACAAACTCACGGGATGGTCTGCCGGCTGCGACAAATGTGCCATCACTTTTACCGTTCGTCGTGCCTCAATCGCCGCCGCTACGATGGTATTGTAAAACAACGTTTTATCGACTACTTGCGAGCAAGAAAAGGTAAACATTATGCCACCCGGCGCAATTTTTTCCATCGCGGCCGCATTCAATCGTTTGTATCCCTGCACGGCATTGTGGCGTTTTTTAATGCTTTTCGCGTACGCAGGCGGGTCTACCACCATCACTTCATATTCTGTTTCTGATTCTTTTAAAAACTTCAAAACATCGGCAGTGTAGGCTTCGTGATTTTTATCTTTAAAATTATTCAAAGCCACATTTTCATTAGTCAAATCAATCGCCTTTTGCGAAATATCAACCGAATGCACCAATTTTGCACCCGCCGCCAACGCATAAATTGAAAAGCCACCAGAGTAACAAAACGCATTCAAAACCGTCTTGTCTTTGCAGTATTCTGTCAATGCTTGCCGATTGACCCGCTGGTCGAGAAAGAAGCCTGTTTTTTGTCCAGTTTCCCAGTTGACCTGGAATAAATGGTCGTTTTCTTTGACTGCCTTATCGGAAAATTCGCCAAACAAATAGCCATTTTCCATGGTCTCCGCGTAGTTATTGGGTAACGATTCGGCACTTTTATCATAAATGGCAGATAACTTATCTCCATAAATTTCCTGCAACGCCTGTGCTAATTTCTCTCGCTCTCGGTGCATTCCAATCGAATGACATTGAATCACGGCGGTATTGCCATAAATATCAATAATCAAACCTGGAGCACCATCACCCTCACCGTGCATGAGACGGTAACAATTGGTGGATTTGGAATCAATCAAGTCCAGTTTTTGTCGATAATCGACCGCTTTTTGTAATTTATTTTTCCAAAAAGCCAAATCTCCATTGGTTTGTTCAAAAGAAAAAATTCTTACCATAATGCTCCCTTTATGGTAGTGTCCTGTTGCTAAATAATTGTCTTTAATGTCAAAAACCTCAACAACGTCACCGTCTTTGGCTAGTCCTTCAAACTTCTTAATTGCGCCCGAAAACACCCAGGGATGAAAGCGCCTAACCGCCACATCTCGTCTTGGGTGTAAAATAATTTTCGGAAAATCTGATATTTTTTTATCCATTCTTTGTGTAATTCAATTATAGTTTTACTTTTGCGGCTCGGGTGGCTCACGACCAGCTCCTTTTGAACTCCCCCAGGCAGGAAACTGAGCAAGGGTAAAAAGTTGAGCGGTGCGATGGGTTGCCCGTTTTTTTTTGCTAATTAAGGCGATTACTTCAAGTAATCGCCTTAATTATTTCAGCCTTTTTCAATTTTATACAAGATACATCGCTCCAATCGATGTCCTTTCATTTTTGGATGGTCAAATTCTTCTACTTTTTTCATGCCTATTTTTTTCATGACGTTTTCTGAAGGCAAATTGATTGTGGTCGCTACGGAATAGATTTCTTTCAAACCTATCGTTTCAAAACCATATTTCAAACAAGCCTTTGCGCCTTCTGTAGCCAATCCTTGTCCCCATGCGCTTTTTTTCAACCGCCAACCAATGTCGGTAAATGGTGCTTTCGGATGCTTGTAGGTCTGTACTGCTAATCCAATAAAACCAATAAACTCCTGATTTTTAAGCGTTTCAACAGCAAAATAAGTATAATTATGTTCGTCAAAATGCGTGTTGATGCGCTTGACCAAGCTATCCGATTCTTCGCGCGTTAAGGGGCTTGGAAAAAATTCCATAACTTCTGGGCTTGCGTTCATTTTTGCAAAAACAGGCAAGTCGTTGGGTTGAAATTTTCTAAAACCTAAGCGTTTGGAGGTGAAGATGTAAGTTGACATTGGCTGTTTTTTATTAGAAATAAGCAATTTTTGATGCATCAAAAAACTGATGTATTTTGATGTGTTTTGACGCTGATTGAACTGATTTTTATGATTTTCGCTGATTTTTTCAAGTAGGTCCGATGTATTAGATGTTTTGTAAAAAATATCTAATACATCGGACCTATTTGAATCAGTCTTATCAGCGTTTAAATTTCATTTGGTAAAATGCCTGTTTTTACTCAAAATTCAAAACCATCTCCCCAAAGAAATACACCCAAATCGCGATATATACGAAGGTCGCAATCACAATCCCGCGCATGGTTTCATCTGCTTTTCTTTTATTGTAAAAATTCAATGTAATCGCGTTGATGCCGATAGCTACGATGCCCGAAGTTCGTTCTTTAAATAAAGGACGGAAGCCATCATCACTCGCAAATGCCAAACTTTCTAAGCCCGTAAAAAGCCCGTAAAGTAAGGGGAAAGCAATCAACGGTATCAAAATGCCGAGGATTAAACCAACGGAGAATTTATTTCGATTAAACATGTTTTTTGTATTAAAATTTGTGATGGTCTATAAGTTTTCCACATCTTTCAATCCTGCCAACGCCTTGTATTTCGTCAAATCATGTCCCGCAGGCACAACCGAAATGTACCCATTATCTAACGCCCACATATCGGTGTCTTCCAGTCGGTCTTCATTGTTGAATTCTCCTGCCAACCAATAGTATTTTCGTCCGTGCGGGTCAATGCCTTCTACGTATTTTTCATTCCAAAATGCATTGGCTTGACGGCAAATTTTGAACCCTTTCAATTCCTCCGTTTTCAAATTTGGAATATTGACATTCAATAGGTTTGCTGATTCAGGCATGCCATTTTTCAAAACATATTTCACCAATTTTAATAAAAATGGCTTGCATGACTCAAAATCTGCATCCCACGAAAAGTCCAATAACGAAAAGCCAATGGATGGAACGCCTTCTACCGATGCTTCCATCGCTGCCGACATCGTACCACTATATAGTATATTAATCGAGGCATTGGAGCCATGATTGATACCTGACAAACAGAGGTCAGGCGCGCGTCCTTCCAGTGCGACAAACTTACCTAATTTCACGCAATCCACAGGCGTACCTGAACATTCATAGGCTTTGATGTCCTCTCCGAAAGTTTGGACGGGCTTTAATCGCAAGGGCTTCGAAAGCGTAATCGCGTGCCCTTGACCAGATTGTGGAGAATCAGGTGCGACGACGACGACTTCACCAACTTGGCTTGCAATATCCACCAAAGCGCGGATACCTGGTGCAGAAATTCCATCATCGTTGGTGACTAATATGAGCGGTTTTTTCATTATCTGTCTATTTTTAGTTGAAATCTATTAATTAATTCGGTTCTTTTATCAGGCTCGATTGACTTGGTGTGTAGCTTTTGGGCTGCGCCATCTCTTTGATAATCAGTGGTTCAGGTGTAGTCTAAAGGCTATACGACGAACAAAAATTGTCTTTAAAACTGGGAGTAATTGCTGAATCCCGATTAAATAGTAGCCATGCATTTTAGTGCTTAGGCAAGCAATGAATGATTATTAATGTCACGCTACTAAAGTAGCGGACTACAAAAAATACATGCTTCTTTTTTGAACGGTGGCAAAATTATGAAAATGATTTGACCAAACGGTAGATATTTTAAACCACCTTTGCGGAATCTTGTTTAATTCCTTCAAAACAAGTCCAAATCACCGCGATTTTAAAATTTATGGTGATTTAAATTTACGTAAGAAATTTTGTCTATGAGTAATTTTGGAAAAAAAGGCGTTTTATTAGTCAATTTGGGTACACCAGATGCTCCAACGGTGAGTGCGGTACGAAAATATTTGAAACAATTTTTATTAGATCCACGCGTAATTGATTATCCCTGGATAGCTCGGCAATTGCTGATTCGAGGTATTATTTTACCATTTCGGTCGCGAAGTTCTGCAAAATTGTACAAGCGATTGTGGGAAGAAAAAGGCTCTCCGCTAAAATTTCACGGATATAAAGTGGCGGAAGATTTACAAAAAATGATGGGGGAGGAGTACCATGTCGAATTAGCGATGCGCTACCAAAGTCCATCAATCGAATCGGCGGTAGATAAAATGATGAAGGCTGGGGTCTCTGAAATCGTGGTTTTTCCGATGTTTCCACAGTATGCAAGTGCTTCGACGGGGTCGGCGCATGAGGAGGTGATGCGCGTGATGACGACTTATAATAACATTCCACCGGTTAAGTTTATCAACTCATTTTATGACCATCCGAAGATGTTGGATGTGATTGTGGAGAATGCGAAGCAGTTTAACTTTGACGATTACGACCATATTATCTTTAGTTATCATGGTATTCCAAAGCGACATTTGCGAAAAGCAGATATTTCTTGTAAATATTGCCAAAAAGTCGATAATTGCTGTGGAAAATTGTCAAAAGTAAATCAATTTTGCTACTCTGCGCAAAGTTATGCAACTACTCGTGCGTTGGTGGAACGACTGCAATTGCCAGAAGACCGTTATACGACTTCTTTCCAATCTCGACTCGGTCGTGAAGAGTGGACAACGCCTTACACTATTGATATTATTGAGGATTTAGCGGAGAAAGGGGCGAAAAAATTATTGGTTTTCAGTCCAGCATTTGTCGCCGATTGTTTGGAAACGACGGTCGAAATTAAGTTTGAATATCAAGAAGATTTTGAAAAAGCAGGTGGCGAACATATTGATTTAGTGCCAAGTTTGAATGACCATCCTATGTGGGTGGAAGCCATTCGGGATATGGTTTTGGAGGCGTAGTTGAAATATTTTAATTTTCTTTCAATACGCCAACAGGAATTGCTATCTGTGGTGTTTTCATCAATCGAGGCAATTGAATGTAAAACGTAGTACCTGAACCTTCTGTTGACCGAACCGATATTTGACCTTTGTATTGGTCAACAATTTTTTTGCAAATTGCCAAACCAATACCAGAACCTTCAAACTCTCGTCGAGTATGAAGTCTTGTAAATGGTTCGAAAATGCGTTTCAGGTACTCTTCTTTCATCCCAATTCCGTTGTCGGAAATGCTGATTTCCCAGCCATTGTGTAAAGGGCGGCACTGAATGACAATTTTGGGGTTAACCTCTTCTCTATGGTATTTTATACCGTTGCTAATTAAATTTTGGAACAACTGTAAAAAGTGCGTTTGTTGACCATAAATGGTTGGCAAATCGTTTGACTCAATGACAGCTTGGTTGTTGTTAATTAGATTATAGAGGTTATTTTTGACGATAGTTAAGGTGTCATTCAGAGCAATTTCCTCCATTTGCCCAGCAGAAGTACCTGCCCGAGCGTAAGAAATCAAGTCTTCCAATAGCCGGGTCATTCGTTTAGAAGCATCTTTGATATAGTATAAAAACTCTTTAGTTTCCTTGTTTTCTGGGATTTTACGCTCCAAAAGCGTACTAAAACTGCTAATTGTGCGCAGTGGTTCTTTCATATCATGAGACGCTACGCTGGCAAATTGTCGCAGTTCCTGGTTCATATCCATCAACTTACTTTCCGCTTCTTTTTTGTGTGTGATGTCCCGTAAAAATGCATTGAAAACATATCGACCTTCATGCAAAATAGGTGTCACAGAAATTTCCATAGGGAATACTCTTCCACGATTATTCATGCCTAACACTTCTTTTCGCGTATGAAAAATGGAACTGGTTCCTGTTTTGATTGCTCGTTTTAAACCAGATTGATAAATGCTTTGATATTTTGGTGGAATGACTAACTCCTCCCAGTTTCGTCCACAAACTTCTTCGGGCTTGTAACCAAAAATAGCGGTTGCTTGTTCATTCCATTGAGTCACCTGCCCCTCCTGATTAATCGTCACTACAGCATCCAACGCTCCTTGAAATAATGCCCGATACTTTTCCCGACTACTTAAAATGGCTTTTTCGTTTTTCTCCGTTTCGTCCTTGAAATAAATCAACATTTGGAAACAAACAAAGCCAATCAATAGACCGTTGGTCATTTGCAAAAGGAATGGGTAAGGATAAATAATTAGTGGTTCGGTATAACGATATATTAGATTAGTTGCAATAAAACCAGTGAATCCGATAATTTGAATAACCGTTCGTTCTCGTTGTTGGTCAGAAAAAATAAAACCACCAATCAGAAGTAGAAAAAAACTAAATTCTACATTGGATGCTTGTCCTATTTTAAAAGCTATAGCGAATAAAACAATGCATAGAAAAGGCATGAAAAGCCGAATACCAATATGATATTTCTTCTTATAATTAAAATAAATTGGCAATAAGAGAAGTGTAATACTCATCATAATTGCCCGAACAGCCTTATAATTTTCATTGAAAAAGAAAATTAGCATGTATAAAAACAAAACCATCAGAAATGGTGCTGCTATGCGGTTCATGATAGCCACCTTACGATTGACGCGAGTTGTTAAATCTGGTGATTGTCCTATGGCTAATATTTGTGCCCAGAGTGAATTCATGTTAACGGGATATCTATCTGAATGGGGGAGTAATTTCAGAATAAAGTTTTCTCTAAGAACTATTGAAATGCAAAAAGGATGCCGTATAGTGAAGGTGAATGCAAGAAGCATTGAAAATATTAGTATGTTTTTTTTATTATTTTAAAATAACAATGTTTAGGGAGCATTTTTACTTGATTTCAATTTAATCAACTGCTTGATTTACTGTAGAACCAAAGTTTCTTTAAATTTTCTCAAAGGAAGTTTGAGAGATAAAAAGCGTTTGCAAAAACGCTTTTTATCCCTCAATAACCACACCCGCTTTGCCGCAGGCAACGCGCATTGTTTTTTTGAAAAGAAAGAAACTCCCTTACAGTGTATTTATTCTTCTTCTTCTAAAATTTCTTCTAATTTATCGACCAAGGAAAGTACCCAATTAATGACTTTTGGGCTCAAGTATTTAGCTATTCCAGCTTTTCGACTGGCACTTTTTAGAATATTGACGTTTTTATAGCCAAGTTTTTTTTCTTCCGCCAATTCGATGTATTCGTCCCATTCTTCACGGGTGTACATATCAAATTGTGCTCGCATGATATCGAGGTCGGTGGGGTCGTTGATGTCGTATTTGGGCATATTTTTTTGAGTTTAGAGTGTTCAAGTGTTCAGAAGGTCGAGCGTTCGGAAAATTTTTACATTCAGTCGATTGATTGTAAAAAAATATGATTTACTGAACACTGAGCTCGTTTTTAAAACTCCGCAATCAACCGTGTTTTCATCTTCTCAAACTCCTCATCTGTAATGATACCTTGCTCTTTCAACTCGGCTAATTCTTTTAATTTTGCTAAAATAACTGCACCAGAAGTTTCTTTTTTATTCAAATCCAAAACCTCTTCTTCTGCAACATCTTTCGCCGCCTCTGCCATTGATTGCTTTTTGGCTTCTTGTTGTTTTCGCAGTTCTTCCGCTACTTTTTTACCTTTTTCAAATTTTTCCGTATACATTTTTTTCAAGCGTTTGGTATCAAAATCGAGAATGGTACCGCCCGTTTCAAAATGTAATTTAAACACTTCACCCAACGCAAAAGTACTCGCGCCTGCCATCACAGAATTGGTCACACCACCCACAATACTCCCCACTACGGGAATCATTTTTGCCAAACTCGTCCCTGCCAAGCGCGCTAACGTCGCACTCGTCAAAGAACTCACAATCGCCTTCCCTTGTGATTCAGAAAAATCTCTATCATAGACCTTACACAACTGCCGAATCATATCCAATTGCATTGCGCTTACTGCAAAAATGTCCACAATCGGAATCGGAATTAAACCAAACCCCATCGAAAACATGATGTGACTACGAATCACCGAATCTGCGTGTTTGCTGCGTTGTTCGTCTGTATTATTCATAAAACTATCTTTTAAATCGTTTGCTTTATTTTTAAAAAAATTGTCAAGCATAGTTGAGTTGATTGGTTAATTAATAAGGAACGCGAATTAAATAAACTTCGGTTCTTGAAAGCA